>CAWUNF010000218.1:0-3568 GCA_963923195.1 uncultured Hyphomicrobiales bacterium
CTGCTGTGCCAGATGTCAAAGTCGCGCGTGCGGCGGCTGAAGCTGGCATTGCGGGCCTGTCTTTCTTTCGCGGCATTCCCGGCTCTATTGGTGGGGCCTTGCGCATGAATGCCGGCGCGCATGGTGGTGAAGTGACCGATGTGTTGGTGGAAGCGCGTGGGCTTGATCGTCAGGGCAGGGTGCACATGTTCACTCATGCCGATATGGGCTTTTCCTATCGCCATTCGAAAGCGCCATCCGACATCATCTTTACGCAGGCGCTTTTTCAGGGCCGCCCCGGCGTGCCAGCCGATATTCTGGCTGAAATGGATGAGATCACCGCAGCGCGCGAAGCGGCTCAGCCGATCAAGGAAAAGACGGGCGGCTCGACGTTCAAAAATCCGCCTGGGGCTAAGGCCTGGCAACTTGTGGATGCAGCGGGATGCCGTGGCTTGATCGTGGGCGATGCGCAGGTCTCGCCCATGCATTGCAATTTTCTGATCAATCGCGGCAATGCGACCTCTGCTGACATTGAAAATCTCGGCGAAGACGTGCGCCGTCGTGTGAAAGAAAATTCGGGCATTGAGCTTGAATGGGAAATTAAGCGCATCGGCTTGGCCTGACACGCGCGTGGAGTAAGACAAATGAGCAAGCATGTGGCCGTGCTGATGGGTGGTTGGTCGGCAGAGCGCGAAGTTTCTCTGCGTTCCGGCGCTGCTTGCGCAAAAGCGCTGCGGGAAGAGGGTTTCCGCGTCACCGAGCTTGATGTCGATCGCAACATTGCGCAGCGTCTCGCTGAGCTCAAACCCGATGTTGCCTTCAATGCTTTGCATGGCAAAGTCGGTGAAGACGGCACGATCCAAGGCATTTTGGAAATTTTGCAAATTCCCTACACGCATTCGGGCGTGCTCTCATCTGCACTTGCGATGAATAAGCAGCAGGCGAAAATTGTGATGGCGGCGGCGGGGATTCCCGTTGCGGAAGGCCGCGTGGTGAGCCGCCATGAAGCCGCCAAAGCTCACGTCATGACGCCCCCTTATGTCTTGAAGCCGGTCTGCGAGGGCTCCTCTTTCGGGGTGGTAATCGTTAACGCCGGAGACCCCCCACCGTCCCATTTAGGAGCAGATGACTGGGCCTATGGGGATGACATGCTGGCCGAGCGATTCGTCGCGGGACGCGAATTGACCTGCGCCGTCATGGGCGACAAGGCCTTGGAAATCATAGAAATTCGGGCTGCGGACGGCGGTTGGTACGATTACAACGCAAAATATTCAAAAGGTGGCTCAATTCACATTCTTCCCGCCGACCTTAAAGGAAATATTTACCAACAGATTCAACAATTGGCCCTCAAGGCACATGAGGCCCTCGGCTGCCGTGGCGTGAGTCGCGCAGATTTCCGTTTGGACGACCGCCCAGAAGGTACGGGCGAGCTCGTCATTCTGGAGGTCAACACCCAGCCAGGCATGACCGAGACCTCACTCGTGCCGGAACTCGCGGCTTATGCCGGTTTGTCGTTCGGTGGGCTTGTCAGATGGATGGTGGAAGAGGCGTCTTGCGATCGCTAGGGGACCAATGGTCTCCCGCTAGCGCGCATTCCTATGCCGCGCCCGTCCATGAAGGCGCCGTTTTACATTTCACGCAGCCTTTGCGCGAACAATCCATTCGCCCGCAGGCGCCGCGTGCGCCCTTGCCTGTGCGCCGTCGTCGTCGCAGCAAGAGTGAAGCTACGCTGCATGTGTTGAGCCTATTGGCGCGCAAGCGCGGCTTTGGCACTTTGCTCGCACTCGGTTTGATTTTGGCGGCCACAGCAGCGGGTGCTGTGCGCGGCGGCCAATATGATCTCTTCGTCGCTGAATTTGGCACGGTGCAAGATCTCGCCGCCAAAGCAATGGGCTTTGGCATTGAAGGCGTGACCATCATCGGCGCGAAAGAATTGTCGGAAGATGAATTGCTGGCAGCTTCTGGCATTACCACGCGCGATTCCTTGCCCTTCCTCGACGCGGCCGCCATTCGCCAACGCATTGCCGATGTGCCGATGGTGAAAGATGTCAGCGTGCGCAAACTCTATCCCTCGCGCCTTGTCGTTGAGATTGAAGAGCGCGAGCCCTATGCGCTTTGGCAGAAAGACGGACAGGTTCACGTCATTTCGAAAGAAGGCACACCGATCGACAATATTGTTGATCCGCGCCTCTCGCACAAAGCTTTTGTGGTGGGCGAAGATGCCAATCTGCGCGTGCCGGAATTTTTGAAAATCCTCGAAAATGCAGGTGATCTGCGCGATCAAGTGCGCGCTGGCGTGTTGATTGCCGGTCGCCGTTGGAATGTGAAAATGGAATCGGGCCTCGAGATCAAATTGCCGGAATCTCAGCCGGAAGCCGCTTTCGCCAAATTTGCGCAAATGTCGCGTGACATGCGCATTCTCGACAAAGATTTGATGTCCGTGGACCTGCGCATGCCTGATCGCATGGTTGTGCGCTTGAGTGCGGAAGCAGCCGCGGCGCGTGCGGAAACACAAAACCGCAAGAAAAGCGGCAGGGGAGGTCAGATTTGAGTTTTCATGGTCTGACACCGCGTATGCGTCCTTTGTCTGCGCGCAAAAGTGCAATTCTCTCCGTGCTCGATATTGGCACGTCGAAAGTGGCGTGCCTGATCGCGCGCCTCATGCCTGCTGAATCGTCCGACACATTGCGTGGTCGCACGCACCGCTGCCGGATTTTGGGCATTGGTCATCAGCGTTCGCGCGGCATTAAGGCTGGCGCTGTCGTTGATATGGAAGAAGCCGAACATGCCATTCGCCTCGCCGTCGATGCGGCAGAGCGCATGGCGGGCGTGCAAGTGGAAAGCGTCATCGTCAATCTGTCGGGCGGTCGTCTGGCCTCGCAGCTCTATCATGCGAAAGTGACGGTCGGCGCCCGCGCCGTGTCGGATTCCGATATTCATCGCGTGCTGGAAGCCGCCGCCTCTCGCACGGAGCAAGATGGTCGTGCGCTTCTTCACTCTTTGCCGACGGGCTTTTCGCTCGATCAAAGCAAAGGTATTCGCGATCCCAAGGGCATGATCGGCGAAAAGCTCGGCGCAGATATGCATGTGGTTTCGGCCGATGCAGCGGCGGCCCGCAATCTGATGCTCGCGATTGAGCGCTGCCATCTTGATGTCGAAGCGATGGTAGCAAGCCCCTATGCAGCAGGCCTGTCGGCGCTCGTCGATGACGAGGCCGAGATGGGCACGACTTTGGTCGATATGGGCGGCGGCACCACATCAATCGGCGTATTCGCAGGCGGCCACCTCGTTCATGTCGATGCCGTGGCGGTTGGTGGCAATCATGTCACGATGGACATTGCGCGAGGCTTGACGATCCGCTTGAGCGATGCAGAGCGCCTCAAAACGCTCTATGGCTCGTGCATGTCGTCACCTTCTGATGATCGTGAGACGATTTCTGTTGCTCAAGTCGGCGAAGACGGCGAACATCCGATTCACCTGCCGAAATCGCATCTCGTGCGAATCATTCGGCCGCGAGTTGAGGAAATTCTCGAGCTCGTTCGGGACCGCCTCCAGGCTGCAGGCTTCGCGCCACAGGCCGGACGGCGTC
>CAWUNF010000219.1:0-3558 GCA_963923195.1 uncultured Hyphomicrobiales bacterium
TTGTGGTTGCCATCTTTTTTCCTCGTCTTTCGAGACGGTTTGATTACTGGCGGAGTGTGGCAGTGGCGTCAGCCACCGTCACATCGCTCGAGGCGGACGCAAACTTCTTCTTCGCATCAGCAAGCCAAGCCTGATAGGCCTGCTGCGAGACAACGCGGATTGCGATGGGCATATAGGCGTGATCCTTGCCGCAAAGCTTGGAGCATTGGCCGTAGTAAATGCCTTCCTTCTCAGCTTTGAACCAAGCTTCGTTCAAACGGCCCGGAACAGCATCCATACGCACGCCCAGTGCTGGGATTGTGAAGGAGTGAATGACGCCAACTGCATCAGCCGTGATCTGCAGGCGGATCGCCTTTCCAACCGGCACAACAGCTTCATTGTCGACATCAAGCAGCTTCAGCTTGCCAGCCGGCAGCTTCGATTGATCGAGCAGGTTTGAATCAAATTCAAAGCCGCCGTTCTGATCCTTCGGATAAGCATAGGTCCAATACCATTGCTTGCCCGTGACCTTCACCGTCATGTCTGTTTCCGGCAGAGCAATCTGCTTCGTCAGAATGCGGAAGGAGGGGATCGCGATGACAACAAGGATCATCAGCGGGATCGCCGTCCAAGCGACTTCCAGACCCGTGTGGTGCGTTGTGCGCGAAGGTGTCGGATTGGCGCGCTCGTTAAAGCGGAACATCACATAGAGCAGCAGCGCCAAAACAAAGAGCGAGATCACCGTAATGATCGGCAGCAGCAGATTATTGTGGAACGCGGCCATTTCCTGCGCCATCGTCGATGCAGGCTGCATCATGCCGATTTGATCTTGGGCGGCGTGAGAAAGACCAGGCTGAAAGCCTTGCTGGAGGCCTTGGGCGAGGGCTGCGGGCATAGATGCCATCAGACCTGTGATTGCTGAGAGGCAAGCCGCCCCCATCGAGACAGAATTGTGCCGAGCTTGCACGTCGTCGCTCCTGCTGCGCCGTGGGAATGGTTCATTTGGGCCACGCGGACGTTCCCCCGGCCTATTTTCGCCCGCGCGCATCCAGTCCCGCTTGTTGTGAGTCTCGGGTCTGGCACGTAGCCGTTTCCAAACCACAAAGCACACGCCAAAGCAACACGGTCCATCGGCTGAGAGCTTGCGGCATATGATCGCCGAACCAAGCGTCAAATCAGAGCGCTGGCAAAAATGCAGGGATTTTCAAGCCAACCGTCATCGCGACTTGACAGGGGCGGGGCATTTGTTACCCCAAAAGCTGAGGATAGAAAGCGGGCCTTGGCGCACGCTGGGACGGGGCATGGCCCCGGAATGGATCTGATGATGATCACGCGTAAGCTCGCTAAGTTACTGATTTTAAGCGCTTTTTCTGGCGCATCCCTCGTCGGGAGCGGATTGGGAGACGCCCGCGCTCAAGGCGTGGTGAAGGGCAAGCACGGCGATTGGGAAATGCGCTGTGAAATGCCAGCGGGGGCAACGCGCGAGCAATGCGCTCTGATCCAGTCGATTGCGGCGGAAGATAAGCCCAATGTGAGCCTCGTTGTCATTATGTTGAAGACGGCGGATGGCAAGTCGCGGCTCTTGCGCGTGATCGCGCCGCTCGGCGTGCTGATTCCCGCGGGACTGGGCCTCAAGATCGATAATATTGATGTGGGCCGGGCGGGCTTCGTCCGCTGCCTGCCAACCGGCTGTGTGGCCGAAGTTGTGATGGAAGATAAGCTGATCGACCAGTTGAAAGCCGGCAAAAATGCCACTTTCATTGTGTTCAACACGCCGGAAGAAGGGGTGGGCCTGCCGCTCGCCCTGGCTGGTTTTGCCCAAGGTTTTGACGCATTGCCGTAAGGCTGCGACCAGGAGGACAGAGTATGAGGAAAATTCTCCTGACCACGGTTTCCGCCTTGCTTGTGGCGGGCTGTTCATCGACAGGCAGCAATACGCGCGCGTCTGAGCCCTCGGCCATGACGAAACTGGCCAATCTCATCGCCTTTAATTCAACAACAGCGCCCAAGCCCGTTGAATCTGTGGCCAATGATATTGAGCGCGTCGAATGTCCGGTGGTGGATGTGGAAGAGGGCGGTGGTTTCGCCCAAATTGGCTCAGGCGCAGGTCTGCGTCACCAATTTGCGATTTCGGATACGGCGCGCGAATGCTCCGTTGCCAATAAGCAGATTTCCATCCGTGTTGGCGTGGCTGGCCGCGTGATCGTGGGTCCCGCGGGCGGAGCTGGCACTGTCTCCATGCCGGTGCGCATCGGCATTCGCCGCGAGGCAGATAAAAAAATCCTGACGTCGAAAGTTGTGAATATCACAGCGACCATTCCCTCAGGTGGCTCCAACACAACCTTTGCGGTCGTCTCTGAGCCGCTCATTGTGCCTTGGCTGCGCGAAGAAGCAGATGAGGATTACATGGTGGTCGTCAGCCTCGCGAAGCGTTGATTCTTCGCTGCGCATAAGTCAGCCGCATGGGCTTCCTGCGGTTGACTCATTTTCCCAGACTCAGGCACGGTCTTGTCGTCAGTTAAAGACCCCACGCGGAAGAGAGCGGGCTTTCATGCCCGTCGCCGAAGGCGCAACCGCCCCGGAAACGCTCAGGCCAAAGGACCGCGAGGGGATGACACTCTGGAAAGCGATCAGTCGATTTTCGGCGTGATCCACCGACGGGCGTAACCGTTTTCAAAACGGGAAATCTCTCAGGTACCGGGACAGAGGGGGCGCGTGAGTAAAGCGGATCGCTTTGCTCAGCAGAAACGCGCTCGCATGTCCGGTGATGAATGGCTGATGTTTCAAGTGATGGTCCGCTGGCGGTGACGCCGCTCAATGCGCTGCATCGCGCTGCTGGTGCGCGCATGGTGCCTTTCGCGGGCTATGACATGCCCGTGCAATATCCCGATGGGATTCTCGCTGAGCATCTGCACACGCGCGACAAAGCAGGGCTGTTTGATGTCTCGCATATGGGACAGGCTTTTCTCTCCGGCGCCGATGTCATCGCGCGCTTCGAGACGCTGGTGCCGGGCGACATTGCAGCCCTTGCGCAAGGGCGCATTCGCTATACGCAATTGCTGAATGCGGAAGGCGGCATTCTCGATGATATGATGGTCACGCGTCTCGCGGATGATCGTCTCTTCCTTGTTGTGAATGCAGCCTGCAAGACACAAGATTTCGCGCATATTGCGAAGGCATTGCCTGACTTGAAACTCGACGTGCTCGACACGCGCGCTTTGCTTGCATTGCAAGGGCCGCTTGCCGCGCGCGTTTTGTCAAAGCTGCTGCCCGGCGTTGAAGTGATGCCCTTCATGTCAGCCAAAAATTTCACCCATGATGGCGCTGAACTTTACATCTCGCGCTCGGGCTATACGGGCGAAGATGGCTATGAAATCTCGCTGCCGGAGCGCCAAGCGGAAAGCTTCACCAAGCTTCTGCTCGCTGATGATCGCGTGAAACTGATTGGCCTTGGCGCACGTGACTCTTTGCGGCTTGAAGCAGGCCTCTGCCTCTATGGTCACGACATCGACACGACCACCACACCTGTTGAAGGCGATCTTCTCTGGTCGATTTCCAAGCGTCGCCGCAATGAGGGCG
>CAWUNF010000220.1:0-3544 GCA_963923195.1 uncultured Hyphomicrobiales bacterium
GCGCAATTGCCTGAATCTGTGCTCGCGCGCATTCGCGCTGAACGCCAATATGAAAATGTGCCTTTGCGTCCGCTCGGGTTTCGCCATGTTGAAACATTGGGGCCAGCCTCGCAATTATTGGACTTGCCAGAAGATGATGGCGGCACAACGGTTCTGGCTGTTGAGCGTCTCTTGTCGGGCTCAGATTGGAAAGTGGTTGTTCTGCTCGATTTGACAGAAGTGGGCCTCTTTCGTTTTTGGGTGCAATTGATTGTGGCGCTGACGGCTTCAACCTTGGCCTTGCTGGTGCTTTATCTTTTGCAGCGGAGCCGTGCTGAAGAAATTGAGCGCAAAGCCAGTGCTGCTTTGGCAGCCGCTAATATGGCGCTCGAAATAGAAGTTGAAAGCCGCACGCATGATTTGAGTGAGGCCAATCGGCAATTGCGCGCGACGCAAGATGAGCTTGTTCATTCCGCAAAACTGGCGGCGATTGGTCAGATTGCGGCGGGTGTCACGCATGAGCTCAATCAACCAATGGCGGCCATTCGCTCGCTTGCGGATAATACGCAGGTCTTTTTGGATCGCGGACAGAATGATGGCGCGCGTGCCAATTTGACATTCATTTCCGATCTGGTGGATCGGATGAGCGGAATTACCAATCAGCTCAAAATATTTGCGCGCAAACGCCCGGCGCAATTGGCGGCTGTGCCTTTGGTACAGACGATTGCTGAAAGCCTCTTTCTCTTGGATGAGCGTATTCGTCGCCTGCAAGCCGATGTGCAGCGCCTGTCTTTGGATCGTGAAATTTATGTGCGCGCGGATCGGGATCGGCTTGGTCAAGTCTTGGTCAATATTCTGTCCAATGCTTTGGATGCGATGACAGGCCATGCGCATCCGCGCATTGAAATTTCCCTCATCGAAACGGGTGAGGGCATAGATGTTTCCATTCGCGATACGGGGCCAGGGCTTGATCCGAAAATTCTGCCGCGCCTGTTTGAGCCTTTTTTCACGACCAAATTGGCAGGTTCTGGCCTTGGTCTGGGGCTTGCCATTTCTGAGCGCATTATGCGTGATTTTGGCGGCGCAATGCGGGCAGAAAATGCCGATGGTGGTGGGGCTGTCTTTATTTTGCAGCTCAAGCGCGCCGAAGCAGCTCTTTCTGAAGTAACTCTTGCGGAAGCGGGCTGAGGAGGGCAAGAAGAGCTTATGTTGCCTGATCTTCATGTCCTGCTTGTCGAAGATGACCCCGCCGTGCGTTTTGCCAATGCGCAAACGCTGAAACTTGCGGGTCTTGAGGTTGAGGCATGCTCTTCAGCCGAAGCGGCGCTTGAAAAATTACATCCGCTTTTTCCTGGTATTTTGCTGGTTGATGTGCGCTTGCCGGGCATGGATGGTTTGGCGCTGTTGGAGCGCGCGCAGCGCATTGAACCGGCTTTGCCGGTCATCGTCATCACAGGCCACGGTGATGTGGCAATGGCTGTGCAGGCCATGCGCGCGGGCGCTTATGATTTTCTCGAAAAGCCAACGCCAGCAGAGCGTTTGGTGGATGCAGCCAAAAGTGCAATGGAGCGCCGCCAGCTCACATTTGAAATGGCAGAGCTGCGCCGCAAGCTGCAACAGAAAGATGGCATTGAGCGCATTCTGATTGGCAAATCGAGTGGCATGGCCGATTTGCGCCGGGACATTTTGCAATTGGCGGAAGCGGGGCCCGATGTTTTGATTTTGGGCGAAACAGGGGCGGGCAAAGAATTGGTTGCGCGCTGTTTGCATGAGGCCTCGCCCGCGCGTGACAAGCCTTTTGTCGCGATCAATTGCGGCGCCATTCCAGAAAATATGTTCGAGAGCGAACTCTTTGGGCATGAGCGCGGGGCTTTTACCGGCGCGCAAATGCAGCGCATTGGCAAGATTGAATATGCCTCTGGCGGCACGCTCTTCTTGGATGAAGTCGAATCCATGCCAATGGCCATGCAAGTGAAGCTTCTGCGCGTCTTGCAATTCCGTCAGATTGAGCGGCTGGGATCAAACAAGCCTGTGCCTGTATCCATCCGTGTGGTGGCGGCGACCAAAACGGATTTGGCGGCTTTGTCAGATACGCAACAATTCCGCAGTGATCTTTATTTCCGCTTGAATGTCGTCTCGCTTGATATTCCCCCCTTGCGCGCGCGGCGTGAGGATATTCCGCTCATTTTTGAACATCATGTGGCGCAGGCCGCGCAACGTTATGGGCGCGAAACGCCCATCGTGAGTGAAGCATTGATGCGCGAATTAATGGCCTATGATTGGCCGGGCAATGTGCGTGAATTGGCCAATGTGGCAGATCGTTTTGTCTTGGGCGTCTTGCCCGCTCGCTTCCGTGCGGCAAAAGCCCAAACGCGTGGATTGAATGAATTGGTTTTCGACTTTGAGCGGGGGCTCATTGTCGAGGCGCTGCGTCGCCATGCCGGCAATGTGGCCGCCGCTGCTGAGGCGCTCGCCATTCCCAAAAAGACGCTTTATGACAAGCTCAAACGCTTTGATTTGAACTCTGAGGATTTTCGCTGATGCGCAGCCTAACCTTTCGCCGCCCTGATGATTGGCACGTGCATTTTCGTGATCAGGTGATGATGCAAACGGTCGTGCCTTATACGGCGCGCGCATTTGGCCGTGCGATTGTCATGCCCAATCTCACGCCACCCGTCACCACTGCGGCAATGGCAGATGATTATCGCAAGCGCATCATGGCTTGTGTGCCAAAGGGCGTCTCTTTCACCCCGCTAATGACCTGCTATTTGACGGATCATACAGACCCCAAAGATCTGATTGGTGGATTCCAATCAGGCATTTTTACAGCCGCAAAACTTTATCCTGCCCATGCAACCACCAATTCAGCGCATGGCGTGACATCGGTTGATCATATTATGCCCGTGCTGGAGGCAATGGCCGACGCAGGCATGCCGCTTTTGACGCATGGTGAAGTCACGCGCGCAGAGGTTGATATTTTCGACCGTGAAGCACGCTTTGCAGAAGAAATTTTGGAACCACTTTTGCGGCGCATTCCTCATCTGCGTGTTGTGATGGAACATATTACGACGGAAGAAGGAGCCGCTCTCGTTCATGCGCATAAGGATCGCATGGGCGCCACCATCACACCGCAGCATCTTCTTTATAATCGCAATGCCTTGTTCCAAGGCGGTTTGCGCCCGCATATGTATTGCCTGCCGGTGCTCAAACGCGAGCGCCATCGTCAAGCTTTGCGTAAAGCCGCAACAGGCGGCCAGACATGCTATTTTCTGGGCACGGATACAGCGCCCCATCTGCGCCATTTGAAAGAAGCAGATTGTGGTTGTGCCGGTGTCTTTTCAGCGCCCGTGGCAATTGCTGCTTATTTGCAGGTCTTTGCGGAAGAAAATGCACTCGACCAGTTTGAAGCCTTTGCCTCGCTCAATGGGCCGCGTTTTTATGGAATGACGCCCAATGAAGAGCGCGTCACTTATGTTGAGAAGCCCGCGCGGATTGCTGAAGAGATTGATGTCGACGGTCAGGGCCGTCTCGTCTCGCTTTTTGCCGGGAGTGCAGCGCCGTGGAG
>CAWUNF010000221.1:0-3540 GCA_963923195.1 uncultured Hyphomicrobiales bacterium
TGTATAAGAGACAGGACGCAGGAAAAGCGACATCTCTCAGCCGTCATTGCGAGCGTGAGCCGAAGCAATCCAGAACAAAATTGTTGCGGGTGCATTTTAAGTTTGAGGTCTGGATTGCCAAGGCGGCCCTTCGGCCTCCTCGCAATGACGCGAGCGATCAACAAAAAAAGGCGGCCTTTGAGCCGCCTTCTTTTTGTCTGATCGAGAGCCGGACTTATGCCGGTTCCAAGAATTTTTCTGCCTGCTGCAGATCGACGCTCACAAGCTGCGAGACACCGCGTTCGGCCATAGTGACGCCGAAGAGGCGATCCATGCGCGCCATTGTGATCGGATTATGCGTAATCGTCACAAAGCGCGTATCGGTGCGCCCACGCATGGCTTCCAAAAGATCACAGAAGCGCTCGACATTGGCATCATCGAGCGGTGCGTCCACTTCGTCCAGCACGCAGATCGGCGAGGGGTTCGTGAGGAACACCGCGAAGATGAGCGACAAAGCGGTCAAAGCCTGCTCACCACCCGACAGAAGCGTCATGGTCTGCGGCTTTTTGCCCGGCGGACGTGCGAGAATTTCCAAGCCCGCTTCGAGCGGATCATCGCTTTCAATGAGCTGCAATTCCGCCGAGCCGCCTCCAAAGAGCGAGGTGAAAAGGTCTTTGAAATGGCTATTGACCTTTTCAAAGGCTTCGACCAAACGCTCGCGGCCTTCTTTATTCAAGCTTTGAATGGCAAGACGCAATTTGCGAATGGCCTCGGTTAGATCGTCACGCTCAGTGACCATCGCGACGGCCTTTTCTTCAATCTCTTGCAGCTCTTCATCTGCACGCAGGTTCACAGCACCCAGGCGTTCGCGATCTGACTTCAATTGCTCCAGCGTCTTTTCAACGCTTGCGGCATCCGGCAGCTCTTGGCCCTCTTCAATGCCGGCGAGCGCTGCAACACCATGCGGCTCACATTCGAGTTCGGTCGCAATATCTTTGAGCAAGTTTTCGCGACGCTCACGCAAAGCCTCCACACGCGCTTCCGTGCGGGCGCGCTCTTCACGCGCATGGCTCATTGCATCAACAGAGGCACGCGCCATGCGGTCAGCTTCGGCCAGATCATTTTCAGCAGAAGCACGCTTGTCGGACGCTTCTTTGCGCGCTTCTTCCGCCTGCCCAATTTGATCCATCAAAGCGCGACGCTGCTGCATGAATTCATTGGGCGCTTCAGCCAGCACCATTTGCTCTTCGCGCGTCTCTTCCATACGCGCTTGGATTTCTTCAATCTGTTCGGTCGCCTTGGTGCGGCGCTCATTCCATGAATTGCGCTCAAGCTCAATGGCTTCACGGCGGCGCTGGCGCGCATCTGCCTCGCGCGCCAAACCCTGCACAGCCGCGCGCGCTTCTGCGGCACTGGCGCGGTGCTGGCCAGCTTCAGCGCGGGCGCGCTCAAGCTTATTCACCATGCTTTGCGTGGCGGCGAGACTGTTCAAAGCCTCTTGCGCCTCCGTCTTTTTGACCAGGGATTCATCGCGATTTTCGGCAAAGCGCGTGACGCTTTCTTCGAGCGCCGAAATGCGGGTCGCAATTTGTGCGCGCGTGCGCTCGGCAGCGGAGAGTTTTTCGCGCGCCTCTTCAACGCCGCGTTGAGCTGCACGCGCGATTTGGCGCGCATTCATTTCCGCCACGCTGGCTTCACGCAATTCCGCTTGCGCGGCTTCGGCGGCCTGTTTGGCGACATTGGCCGCTTCGCGCGCTTCAGCCGCTTCGGCCTTCAAATCACCCAAGCGGTTCTTTTCAGCGAGACGTCGTGCGGCAGGTGTTGGTGCTTCAGCGGCGGCGGTAAAGCCGTCCCAGCGCCAGAAGTCGCCTTCTTTCGAGACAAGACGCTGGCCGGGGCGCAGACGCTTTTGCAATTGCTGACCTTCGCTCTTCAGTACAATGCCGATTTGCGAAAGGCGGCGCGCGAGAACGGCGGGTGCTTTCACCACATCTGAGAGCGGACGCACGCCCATTGGCAGCGTTGCATCATTGCTTTCATCAGAAGCCTGACCCCAATGGGCGGGCGCTGATGGATTGGTCGAGGCATCAAGATCATCGCCAAGTGCTGCACCAAGAGCAGCTTCATAGCCCTTCTCAACCGTAATCTCATCAACGACTGGCGGCCAAAGATCGCCTGACGCCGTGTTGAGCAAGTTCGAGAGCGTGCGCACTTCCGTTTCAAGGCGCTGCGCTTTGCGCTCTGCTTCCGCAAGCGGATTGCGGCTGGCTTGTTCTTGTTCGCGTGCGGCCGTGTGGCGCGCTTCGGCCGCCATCATCGCTTCTTCAAGCGAGGCCGCATTTTCAGAAGCTTCTTCCAAAGCCAGAGCGAGAGATTCAATCTCTTCGTCTGAGGCTGCGCCGCCCTTTAATTGAGCAAGTTCTGTCGCAACTTTGCGCCATTCAGCATCGAAACGCTCATAGCGCTGCGTCTCTTCGCGCAATGCAGCTTCCAGCGCATTGCGGCGCGCATTGAGGTCAGCAATGGCGGCTTGCGCTTCAGCCAGTTCACGCTCGGCATCGGCCAAAGCGCCTTCCGTGTCAGCAAGCTTTTCTTTGGCGGCGAATTCGGCTTCCGCCGCATTTTCATTCGCCTCGTCAATTTCGCCTGCTTCGCCATCAAGGCGCGCCAGCACGCCAGCCGCATCTTCAATCAGCGCCATTTCGCGCTCAAGATCGCGCGTCAATTGCGCAAGGCGGCGTTCGAGTTCGGCGGCGCGTTCTTGCGCGCGGCGTTCTTCCACTTCGAGCTGGTCGCGCGCCAGAATGAGGCGCTGGAGTGCAGCACCTGCCTTGGCTTCTTCGTCGCGCAAAGCGGGCAGAGAATGAGCGGCAATGGCTTGCAGGCGCGCAGCTTCCGCTTGCAGGCGGGTGCGCTCGGCCACTTCGCTCGTATCATCTTGCAGCTTGCGCTCACCTTCAGACAGCGCAGCCGTCACATCACGCCAGCTAATGTGATAAAGCAAAGCCTCATTGCGGCGAATGTCGCCAGCCAGATTCTTATAGCGCGTCGCCTGACGGGCTTGGCGCTTCAAGCTTTCGATTTGGCCTTCAACTTGCTTGATGACATCTTCAAGGCGCGCGAGATTTTCTTCCGCACCTTTCAGGCGCAGTTCCGCCTCGTGACGGCGTGAGTGGAGACCCGCAATGCCGGCGGCTTCTTCCAGAATGCGGCGGCGCTGCTGCGGCTTGGCCGAGATAATTTCGCCAATGCGGCCTTGGCCCACCATTGCAGGCGAGCGTGCGCCGGTGGAAGCATCCGCAAAGAGTAGCGTCACATCTTTCGCGCGCACTTCTTTGCCGTTCAAACGATAGGTCGAGCCTTGTTCGCGCTCAATGCGGCGCGAGACTTCGATGAGATCGGAATCATTAAAGGCGGGCGGCGCGGAGCGATCAGCATTGTCGAGCACAAGCGCAACTTCCGCCGTATTGCGCGCCGGGCGATTGCCCGAGCCTGAGAAGATCACATCATCCATGCCGGATGCGCGCATGTTCTTGTAAGAGTTTTCACCCATGACCCAGC
>CAWUNF010000222.1:0-3525 GCA_963923195.1 uncultured Hyphomicrobiales bacterium
CCCGCCACTCTGTTCGAACAGAGCCCAATTGCTGTTGATCCGGTGGCAATGGCACCTGCGCCTGCACCTGCGCCCACACCTATGCCCGCTCCCATGCCGATCCCCAATGGCGTGGAATTGCAGCCGGTTGCGCCCAAGCCCGTCTTCGTGCCGCCGCCCGTCCAGCAAGAAGCGCCGCGTCCGGAAGCCCATCAGGCGCCAGCCGCTGCTTTCATTCCCCCGGTTGCGGAACAGCCTTTGCGTGCGCCGCGCATGCCAACCATTGATGATCTGCCTCGTCCAGGCCAAGACCTGATGCGCGCGCAAGGTGATCAGCCAGCTCCAGCTCGCCGTTCGCTCTTGGATCGTCTGATGGGTGGCTTGGGCAAGCAGGAAGAAGCGCCGCTCGCGCCACGCCCTGCAGCCCCCCAGCCGCAGCCGCAGCCGCAGCAATATGCGCCGCGCGCCCCGCAAGCGCCCGCGCCCGTCCATCAAGAATATGGCAAGCGCCCGGCAGCCCCTCAGGCGCCGCGCGTGGCTCAAGGTGGCTTTGATATGCAGGGTCGCCCCGGTCCACAGACGCGCTCTGTAGAAGAGGACCAGCTCGAAATACCGGCCTTCCTGCGCCGCCAATCGAGCTGATCACAGAGCTTTCAAAATCATTCAAAAACATCAGGCCCGCATCTCCCCAGATGCGGGCCTAAGTTTTTGAAATAAAACAATTTTTAACCATGTTCCGAAGTGACGTTACGGAGATGTCCACTGTTACAGAAAGTTGCAAAGCGTGATTTGAGGCGAGCCGGGGCTTGGGGGTAATTTCCCCCCATCCCTAAGGGCCTTGAGCTTTTAAGGGATTCGCAGGCTCCTCCCGCTAGGGAAGGGCTCTCGGGTCGGCCAGAGGGCACGAACGACCTGCAAAAGAAAGGCTGCTCAGCAGCCATAAAGCAGATGGTTTGTGACGCAACTGGGGCCCGCGCTTCCCATCCAACGACCTGCCAAGGTCACGTGATGGTGCAGCGCAAAGTAAAGTGGAAGATGTAATGCTCGGATTTCAGACGACCCTTCGCAGCCGCGCCATTCTGAAAGGCGCTGGTGTGCATTCCAATGCGCCAGTGCGTCTCGTCCTGCATCCTGCTGAAGCCAACAATGGCATCACCTTCCTGCGCACCGGCCTGGCCGGTGGTCGCGAACGCATCATTGACGCGGTCTGGTCCAATGTCTCGATGACAGAGCTTTGCACGGTCATCGGCGATCCGGCAGATGCCAGCGTCTCCACTGTGGAACATTTGCTTGCGGCTTTGTCGGCTCTGGGTGTCGACAATTGCATGGTTGAGATCGACGGCCCGGAAGTGCCGATTTTGGATGGTTCTTCGGCGGATTTCGTTGCCGCCATTCGCAAAGTGGGCATTGAAGAATTATCGGCGCCGCGCCGATATCTAAAAGTTTTGAAGCCCGTTCGTGTGGAGCATGGCCGCGCTTTCTCGGAACTGCGCCCGGCTGATAAGGGCTTCCGTCTCGAAGTCGAGATTGATTTCGAAACCGGCATGATTGGTCGCCAAAAGAAGGTCATCGATCTCGATGGTCGCGTTTTCGAGCGCGATATTGCGCGTGCCCGCACCTTCGGCTTCATGCGTGATGTGGAACGCCTCTGGAAAGCGGGCTTCGCGCTTGGCGCCTCGCTCGAAAATACAGTCGCTCTCGATGATGAGCGTGTGCTTAATCCGGAAGGCCTGCGCTGGTCGGATGAATTCGTCCGCCACAAGACGCTGGACGCCATTGGCGATCTGGCTCTCTCGGGTGCGCCAATCATTGGCACGTATCGCTCTTATTGCGGTGGTCATAAGATGAATGTGGCTGTTCTGGCCGCGCTCTTTGCTGACAAAACGGCCTATGAATTTGTGGAAGCACCGATCCGCCGGGAAGGGGCCCGCGATCTGCGTGTGGCGCAGCCGGCCTATGCTCCGGCCCGCAACTGACCAAATCAGGGGGCTTTGAGCCCCCTTTTTTATCTGCTCCAGCTCTGCTGTGACGCGTCCGTGCCACATTTACGCGTGAGGATGGGTGCATCGCCTGTGGCGTGGCGCCCCCGTTTGGGGTATCAAGCGGCATGCGTCCTGCGCCGGAGTTTTTGGGGTCCTGCTGCCCCTGATCCTCTGGCCCAAATCAATTGAGCTCAGAGGCATGATGTCCGATTTTTCCGCGACCACATCCGCATTTTCGTTTTCATTGCGCAGCTATATTGTCCGTCTTGCCGCTCTAGCGCTGATCGCGAGCCCTTTGGCTGCTTGCTCGAGCCTCGACAAGATCAATCCTTTCAGCGGCGAGAAATATGAAACAAAGCTTCTCCCCGATGTGCCGGCGGAAGAAATTTATGATCAGGGCCTCGCGCGTCTTGCCAAAAATGATGGCGAAGGGGCAGCCAAAAAATTCCAAGATCTCGAAAAGCAATATCCTTATTCGCAATGGGCGCGCAAAGGCCTCCTGATGCAGGTCTATGGTTTATATGAAGCAGGTAGGTTTGACGATGCTGCCGCGACGGGTGCGCGTTATGTCGGTCTTTATCCATCAAGCCAGGAAGCCGCTTACGCAACCTATCTTGTCGCTATGTCGCATTATCGCCAAGTGCCAGAAATCTCCCGCGATCAGGAATCCGCCGAAAAGGCTTTGCAAGCTTTCACTGCGCTCGTGCAGAAATATCCGAAGTCGGAATATGTCGAAGACGCGAAGTTCAAGATTCAAGTGACGCGTGATCAGCTCGCCGGCAAGGAAATGTCGGTGGGGCGTTATTATCTCGCGCGCAAAAATTACACGGCGGCGATCAATCGCTTCCGCGAAGTTTTGGGCAAATATCAAACGACCCGCCATACGGAAGAAGCGCTCTATCGTTTGACGGAAGCCTATATGGGCTTGGGCATTGCGCATGAAGCGCAAACAGCAACAGCAGTTCTGGGCCATAATTTCCCGGACAGCCAATGGTATAAGGATGGCTATAATCTGCTCGCAGGTGGTGGCTTGAAGCCGCAAGAGAATAAGGGCTCTTGGATTTCCAAAGCCTTCTCGAAAGTTCTCGGCTAAGCCTCGGGCCATGCTCGTTCAGCTATCGATCCGCGACATTGTTTTGATCGACAAGCTCGATCTGGAATGTGGATCGGGGCTGACGGTGCTCACGGGGGAAACGGGTGCGGGCAAATCCATTTTGCTGGATGCTTTCGCGCTCGCCCTTGGTGGGCGCGGTGATGGTTCGCTTGTGCGCACCGGCGAACTCCAAGGCCAAGTGACAGCGGCTTTTGATCTCCCCGCCAAACATCCCGCACGCGACATCGCAAAGTGCCAAGAGATCGATATTGATGGCGATCTCATTTTGCGCCGCGTGCAAATGGCCGATGGGCGCACGCGCGCTTTTATCAATGATCAGCCAGTGAGCGTGCAGACTTTGCGCGCTGTGGCAGCGCCCCTTGTTGAAATTCACGGACAGCATGATGATCGTGCTTTGGTCGACCCCGCCATGCATCGCGTATTGCTGGATGCTTTTGGCGGCTTACAGAA
>CAWUNF010000223.1:0-3522 GCA_963923195.1 uncultured Hyphomicrobiales bacterium
GCTATCTCGACACGATTGCGGGATCACATGCCTATCCGGATTTGCACCAGCATGTCCTCGAATTATGGCGCAAAGATTTGCTGCTCGTGGTGGATGAACCCATCAATAAAGATACGGAAATGCATCCGCTTGTGCGTTGGCAATATCGCGGCGGAATCCCCGAGAAGGATCGCAAAGCTTTTCTTTTCACACAACCAACCGACAGTAAGGGCAAGAAATATGATGCCTCGGTTTTGGTGGCAGGTCTTGCCGCCACACCAGACGTCTATCGTGTAGGCTTTGGCAAGCCACTCGAAAAGATTGGCGAGACATGGATCAATGCTATTGCCAATCCGATTGAACCCAAATTAGTCGACAATGCACCATGTCAAGAAATCATCACCCTTGGTGATGATCTTAACAAACCAGGCGCCGCACTTGATGGCATTCCTGTGCCCATTTCAACGCCGGGTTGGGACAATGCGCCTTATCTTTCGGCTGGACATTACATCACCAAAGATCCGGAAACCGGCATTCAAAATATCGGCAATTATCGCGGTCAATTGAAGGCACCGCGCCGTCTTGGCATGAATCCTTCTGTTGAATTGCGCGCGGGCATTTATACGCATTGGCTCAAATATAAAAAGCTTGGAAAGCCCATGCCATGCGCCGTTGTTTTGGGCTGCCCGCCTTCTGTCTCCTATACATCTGTGCAGAAATTGGCTGAAGGCGTCGATGAAATGGCCGTTGCAGGCGGCCTCGCTGGTGCTCCCATCAATGTCGTCAAAGCCAAGACCGTTGATCTTCTTGTTCCAGCTGAATCGGAAATCATCATTGAAGGCTTTATCGACACCACGACACTTGAGCCAGAAGCACCTTTCGGGGAATCGCACGGCTATGTGAATTTGCAAGAATATAATGCCTTTATGGATGTGAGCGCGATCACACGCCGCAAAAATCCGATTATCCCGTCTTTCATCAGCCAAGTGACGCCTAGTGAATCCAGCGTCATCCGCAAAGCAGCAATGGAGCCGGTTTACCTCAATCATTTGCGACATGCGCTTGGCATAAAAGGCGTGAAGCGCGTCTCGATGCATGAGCCGCTGACATCACTTTATGCGGTGATTGCTCTTGTCTTTGAACGCAATGTTCCAGAAACAGAAGTTTGGCGCGCGCTTTATGCCACTTCCACTTTGCATCGTTTTGCTGGCAAATGGGTGATTGCAATTGATGAAGATATTGATCCAGAAAATGCGGATGCTTTGTTCTGGGCCATGTCTTATCGCTGCCAACCTCAACACGATATGAAAGTGCTGGATCGCAAAGACCCCGGCCACGGTCCACGCGGACCGCGTGACAATGGCGAGAGCGCATCGGTGATGATCAACGCCTTGCTGAAAGGTGACTTTGCACCTGTTGCTTTGCCCAAGCGCGAATTTATGGAAAATGCCAAAGCTATTTGGGAGCGATTAGGCCTTCCTGCACTTAAGCCAGAAACGCCTTGGCATGGTTATGATCTTGGTGTTTGGCCCGCCAATCTCGCCCGCCAAGCTGAAATGGCCACACGCAGCGAATATTTTGACTTCTCCGATGAACTGATCAAAGGGCGTCGGTCGGATGTGATGATGAATGATCCAGTGGAACGCGAACGTGATGAGTAAATGGCATTTGCATTGCATAGATTAAAATGAACTTCGGCGCTGCCGAACGGGAGATGGAGGCGCATATGATCAAGAAGCTTTCAGCATTGGCTTTCGCTGTCGCAAGCATAAGCCTTTTGACAGGTGAAGCGCAGGCGCAAAAGGTCTGGAAACATGGCATGGTCGAAGCCAAAAGCGATGCCGGCTTTGTCTTCATGGCCGAAAAAGGCGGCTTTGCCGAAAAGAATGGCATTAAGCTTGAGTCTATGCAGTTCAAAGGTGATGCAATTGCATTGAAAGCTCTGATTGCGGGCGAAATTGATTCCTACGAAGGAAGCCCCGGCGCACCAATGGTTGCTTTTTCAAAAGGCGCTGATGTGCGTCTTGTTGGTTGCTATTGGCCAGGCCTCACCTATGCCATCTTTACCAAAGCCGATGTGAAATCTGTTGCCGAATTGAAGGGCAAAACATTCGGCATTTCATCGCCCGGCGCATTGCCTGATCTTTTTGCACGCGCTGTGCTTGAGAAAAACAATGTCGATGGCAAAGATGTGCAATATGCGCAAATGGGATCAGACACGGATCGTTTTCGTGCTGTGATGGCTGGCGTCATTCAAGCTGCCGCATCTTCCAGCGAATTCACGCCCATTACCGATAAAATGGGGCTCAAAGTTCTGGTCCATGCGCATGATGTAACGCCAGATTATGTGCGTTTTTGCACCTATATGAGTGCCAAGACCATTTCATCACGTCCAGATGATGCAGCAAAATTCTTGGCCGCGTCCATTCAAGCCTATCGTTTCGCATTAAAAAACCGTGCAGCGGTGGTGAAATTGACACGCGAAATGACAAGCGCGAAGGATGATGATCCACGTGCAGAATATGTTTTTGATGAAGTCGTCAAACTCAATGCTATTGATACGGAAATGGGCATTGATCGCAAGAAACTGACTTGGATGAAGGATCTCTTCACCAAGACAGAGACGCTGACCTCTCCCGTTGATCTCGACAAATTCATCGACGGCAGCGTGCGTGACAAAGCAATTGCCATTGCTGGCCCGAAAGGCTGAGACATAGAAAAAGGGAGCAAAGCCCCATGAGTGAGGCAAGCACTGGCCAAGTCAGCATGAATGATGTGTCCAAGACCTTCACATTGAAGGTCGATGGACAGATTCAAACCGTGCAGGCTTTGAAGTCGGTCAATTTCGATGTGAAACAGGCTGAAATTGTCACGCTGATTGGCCCAAGCGGCTGTGGTAAGACAACGGCTCTGCGCATCCTCATGGGGCTTGAAACCGCAAGTCGTGGCCGTGTGATGGTTGGCGGCAAGCAAGTGAATGGCTGCGGTTATGACCGCGGCCTCGTATTCCAACATGCCGAATTGCTACCCTGGTTGACGGCAGCACAAAATGTCATGTTTGGACTTGAAATGAAGGGGATGCGCGGCCCTCAATTACGCGAAACCGCTTTGCGCTATTTGGATTTGGTTGGCCTGAAAGATGCTGCCAATCGTCGCCCCTATCAATTATCGGGGGGCATGAAGCAGCGCGTCGGCATTGCACGCGCTTTGGCCATTGATCCAGAAGTCTTGCTGATGGACGAGCCTTTTGGCGCACTCGATGCGCAAACGCGTGAAATTTTGCAAGGTGAATTGCTCGATATTCAAGCGCGAACAAAAAAGACCATTATCTTTGTGACACATGATCTCGATGAAGCTGTACTGCTTGCAGATCGCATCATTGTCATGCGTGCGGGCTCTATTCAAGAAACCATTAACGTGCCTTTGCCCCGTCCGCGCGGCAATCTGGGCGCATTGCGTGGAACAGCAGAATTTGCTGAGGCTCGTTATAAAGTTTGGAAAGCGCTTCATGGCGCTGAGGCGGTGCATTGATGAGTAAAATGG
>CAWUNF010000224.1:0-3519 GCA_963923195.1 uncultured Hyphomicrobiales bacterium
TTTTCCATCAATCCCACTCCAGAGCGCCCTTCTTCCATTCATAGGCGAAGCCAATGGTCAGCACGCCCAAGAAGATCATCATCGACCAGAAGCCGAAGAGACCGACATCTTTGAAAGCAACCGCCCAAGGGAAGAGGAAGGCCACTTCAAGATCAAAAATGATGAAGAGGAGCGAGACGAGATAAAAGCGCACATCAAATTTCATGCGCGCATCGTCAAAAGCATTGAAGCCGCATTCATATGCGGAGAGTTTTTCTGGGTCCGGCTTGGAATAAGCGACCACGAATGGAGCAATCAGCAGAGCGGCTGAAATACCGCCTGCCACGCCCATGAAAATCACGAGTGGCAGATAGTCTTGAAGAAGGCTCGACATGCGCTGACCCGAGGGCTGGAGACATCCAGGCTGTCGCCTTGATCCGTCTTCAAGCCTCGTCCAAGCGGGACTCAAATGGGGTCAAAGGACGGCGGAGGAGTATCGCAGCGCAGCGGGGGGCGCAAGATGGCAGGAGGAAGAGGGCCACCGTTTACGTGGCGTTATTGCGCTTGGATGACAAAAACTTTTGGCTAATCACAAAAAGCCCAAACGACCCGCGACAAGGCCAATCAAAGCCCCAGCGCCTATCGCCACAAGCGGGTTGCGCGAAGTCAAAGCGACGATGGCCGCAGACATAATGACAATGCCAAAGCCAAGCACGCCTGACACTGCCGCACGCGCTGTGACCACGCCGGAGGCGACAATCAGGCCAAGCACAATGGGCGGAAGCGCCGAGCGCGCCACATTAAACCAATCTTTCTGTGAAAAGCGCGTGTAGAGCCGCCCCACAATGAAAGCGATAATGCTGGAGGGAATGATCGCGGCCAAAGTCGCCGCCAAAAGGCCGGGGAAACCCGCAACCCGCCAGCCCACCAGAGAAATCATCATGAAATTGGGCCCCGGGGCCGATTGGGCCAAGGCCATGTCGCGGGCAAATTCCGCATTGGTGTGCCAGCCATTGACCACGACTGCGAGACGGTGAATTTCCGGCATCATGGCCGGCGCGCCCCCCACTGAGACCAGCGACAAAGCGCCAAAAGCCAGCGCAAGCTTGACGATGGGGCCATCACCGAACATTGCGGCGGCTCCAGAAAGTCGCGGCAATGCACAGCGGGGTCAGGACCAACACCACCCCGATGAAGGGCAGACGCAAGACCGCCATGCAGATGAAAGTCGCCACAGCAAAGGCAAGGTGGATGGGCCGGAGCTTCAAATTCATGCCCATTTTGAGCCCAAGCCCGATAATGAGGCCGGCTGCGGCCGCCCCTGCCCCGACAGTCGCCGCACGCACATCTGGATTGGCGGCAAAAGCGTCATAGATAGTGGTCAAGGCCAACAAGATGATGGTGGGCATGATCATGAGGCCGGAGAGTGCCACGATCGAGCCCAAAGGGCCCTGAAACCGGTCTCCTAAAATAATGGTCATATTGATAATATTGCCGCCGGGCAGGATCTGCCCCATGCCCAGCACAGAGGCATATTCATATTCGCTCATCCAACGGCGCTTTTCGACAATGATATGGCGGGCAATGGTGGCAACGCCGCCAAAGCCATAAAGCCCCATTTGAGCAAAGCCCAAAAAGAGTTCACCCAGCGTGATCGGGCGCCCGTCGAGGCTTTTGGAAGAATCGCGCTCTTTGTCCATAAAACCTTTTTGCGCCGCTTTCAGCGGGTGATCAAGGCAAGGTGTGCCGCAAGGCGCGCGGTGAGACGTTTGAAAGCGCTCACAAAAAAGCCCGCCGAGAAAATCGGCGGGCTTCTTCTTTTTTGAAGCGACAGACTAGCCGCCGCGGAAGAGCGACAGAATCTGCTGGCTCGACTGATTGGCAATGGAGAGCGACTGAACGCCCAATTGCTGCTGCACTTGCAGTGCCTGCAAGCGCGTCGATTCCTGATTCATATCCGCATCGACAAGCTGACCAATGCCCTTGGTGACAGCATCCATGAGGTTGGACACGAAGTCGGATTGCATGCCAATGCGGGTTTTCACAGCCCCGAGGTCACTCGCAGCTGTGGTGACGTCGGTCAAAGCCGCGTCTGCAATGCTGATATATTCCTTCAAGGTCGTCTGGTCCGCATCGGCATCCGTGAGGCTGGAAATATCCATGTCACTAAGGGCCTGACCCGTGGTGCCACCAGAATCACGCGCTTTGTCGATAATGCCTTCCCCTGTCGAGTCAGAATCGAACAGAGAGATTTTCGAAATATCAATATCAATCGTGCCAGTCGACACGGTTGATCCAGATCGCGTGAACGAGGCGACAATGCTTTTGGTTGCATTATAATCGGCTGCGCCAGAATCCACAGACAGCCAATTTTGGCCCGAAAAAGTCGATGAATCAGCCACAGACTTGATCTGATCCTGGAGCTGCTTGATCTCACTTTGAATCTTGGTGCGATCAATGCCGGGCTGCGTGGCTGCCACGAGTTTCGACTTGATCTGCGTAACAAGGTCAGATGTGGTCTTCAACGCAGCCGAGGCAACGTCAACTGTCGCAGAGCCCATGCCGAGTGCATCTTTCACCGTCGACAAGGCGCTATTATCCGAGCGCATTGTGGTGGCAATCGACCAATAAGCGGCATTATCAGAGGCATTCGCAACACGCATACCCGTCGAAATACGGTCCTGCGTGGTCTGCATCGCCCGGTTGGTCGCGCTGAGATTCTGCAGCGCGGTAATCGCAGAAGCATTTGTTAAAAGACTTGTCATGAGTTTTGTCCCAAAGAAATGAGAGGGACATACTGGATTGGCACCAGCACGACGGACTGGCTGCATGCCGCCTGAAGGAAAAACCTTCACGCACCGTCGTTCTCAAGAGATTACACAAAGCCTCTTAAAGCCGCGTTCTGAAGGACGGTTAAAAATCTCTCTCTAAAGAGATGGACCCGCGACAATGCGCTCGCGATTGAGCCGCCACATGGCGAAATTCAACACACCCGCAAAAGAGACCCACGCAAGGTAAGGCGCATTAAGCCAAGCAGCCGTTTCATCGACCTGTGCAAAGCTGATGATCTGCGCAAGCAGCGACAGCCAAAGCAGGATCAATTCGGCAAAAGCCCAATCAGGTCGCTTCAACCCAAAGAAAAAGCCCGACCAAGCGGCATTGAAAACAAGGCTGAGACCATAGAGCCCCATGAGTTTGGGCAGAGCTTCGGGAGAAGCCGCCTCATAGACCCGCGATCCGGCAATGGCATTGAGCAGATAAAGCACCATCCAAGCCGGCGCGAAGAGCCAGTTTGGTGGACGCCACCAAGGCTTAGCCAAGGTCTCATACCAAGCGCCTGGCTTGAAAATGGCCCCCGAGGAGGCAGCCACAAGATTGGCGGCAATGAAAATCAGCAAAATACTCATAATGCCTACGGCCACCTCTCTGGTCTCATCCCTTTATACGGCCCGAAAAGCCTTTCCGATCATTGCTATTCGACCTCAGATCAGCGAAACTGACATTGTGATATGTCAACCAAATCAGACAGGCGCGCTATGA
>CAWUNF010000225.1:0-3514 GCA_963923195.1 uncultured Hyphomicrobiales bacterium
TACGAGATTCGATCTTTAAAAAATTAGGGCGCCAAATGCGCGATTTGTCGCGCAAGATCCTCCCTTTGCGCCCCGTCCAGATTGCGCATGATTGCTGTCATAGTGGCGTGATTGGCGCGCAAACCTGTTGCAAAAGCGTGCATTTGCTCTGCGAGATAAAGCTCATTTTGCCCAGCAAGCCGTGGAGCGGGGCCCGCATCCGTTTGTGCGCCCGTCAAATCGGTACCATGACAAGCTGTGCAAGCTTGCGCGAGATCGGACAAGGCCCCCTTGATGGCTGGCGCTGCAGAAGCGGGCCAAGGCTTTGATGAAATGATTTTCGAAGCCTCGCCTAATTTTGCGCGCGGAATAGATTCAGCCATTGATGACATAATCTGATTCTCACGCCCGCCCTCTCGATAGTCGGTCAATTGCTTCATGATATAATCAGCGCTCTGACCCCAGATGACAGGCATGGTGCGATCGCTCGACCGGCCTTCTTGTCCATGACATGACCAACATTGCGCCAAATCACTTTCAAATGCGCCATCAGCCCAAGCATGGGTGAAAGTCATAGCAAGCATTACGAGGAAAAAAGTGCGAATGACCGCTATGGTGCGCCAATCCCGCACAAGCCCCCTCCCTTTGGAACAATATGTTCTCTTCTTTGACGCCATTTCATCGGACCACGGGATTCGGGGGTATTCATCTTTCGTCTATACAGCCAGCCTTTTATTCAGGCATATCTCTAGAGTTTGCGCCGCAACATGCTGCAACTGGACAAAAGCCATCGCGCGTCTTTGAATAAGTGCCGATAAGCGGAGAAACAGCCGCATCGGTCTGGGGAGAAAATGGATGAAAGATCAAGATTCGCTCACGCATGTCGAGCCAGATTTTTTTAAATTGCGCATCCAATTAATGGATCAAGGCAGTTTTCGCCACATGCTCGCCGATACTGGCAATTTGAAAATCAAAATTCGCTGCTATGCCGCCAATAATGGTGAGAATGCGATGCATGCACATTATCATCAGGACCACAGTTTCATTATTTTAGATGGTCAAGCGCGGTTTCACTTTCCAGATGGATCCACCCGCGAACTCAACCGCAATGAAGGCATTATGCTGCCGCATGGCTGTTACTATTGTTTTGAAAATTCTGGCCCCGATGCTTTGGTGGTCTTGCGTATTGAATCGATCACAGCTGAGGGTGGCGATCCCGAGATCCGTAAAGGAACTCAGGGCCAACAGATCAATCCACATGCACCAGAAAACAATCGGTCGAAAACGCCCGTGTTTCGTCCCAATGCTTTTTATGAATGAGGCCGTGGCCAGTTGAGAATTTTTTGTAGAGAAACCCCAAGCACCTGACGACGTTCTTCCTCATTGTGGAAGAACGTCCCTTCAGTGAAATGGCGCACATAATCCTGATATTTAATTTTACCCTTGCCATGCGACAAATCACTTCCCCAATGGCAACGATGCGCACCAAATGAATCAAGCAGGTGACGTAAGTGATGATCCATATTGCGATAAGGAAAAGCCTCGCGCGAATAGACAGGCACTGAAGAGAGTTTGACAGAAATATTTTCAAATCGTGCCAATTGAGAAGTCGCACTTATGGCCTCTGGAATAGAATCAAGAGGCAAGCGCGTCGAAAGATTCATGTGATCGATAATAATTTTTAAATCAGGATGGGCCGTTGCAATGGCTGCAATTTTTTGCTGCTGACCTGGACAATGAACCATCACTGGCAGACCAGCTTTTTCTAATTCAGGCCAAAGCCAATCAGCCGTTCCATCACTCAGCCAGCGTAATTTATTGTCTGAAAAATTTACACGCACACCAAGCATGGCGGCATGTTGGCGCCAGCGCGGAATGAAAGCGCGACTTGCTGGATCTTCAAGACAAAGCCGCCCCATAACAGCAAAGCGTTTGGGATGAGCTTGCGCTGCCTCCAAAGCATAATCATTGCGATCACCCTCCCATGAGGGCGGAACAATGATCACATGATCGACGCCTGCTGCATCCATCTCCCTGATCATATCCTCATAAAGCATAGGCGTTTTGAGATGAGCACGTTTTTGTCCATCTTCTGGCCAGGGTCGATCAGGTCGCTCACCCGTCCACAAATGAACTTGCGCATCGATAATCATCATTTTTTCCTTATGCAGAGCACTCATTGCGAAGCAGCTCGTAATTCTTGCGTGGCGCGCGCGAGTGTTTTGGGGTCTGTCGCATAGACACGATTGACCAAAGCCAAAATATCCTCACCTGGTTTTGGCTCAATGGTCGCGCCCAAAGCTTCCGCGTCTTTACGGAAATCAGCATCAGTGATCATCTCGGAAAAAGCCGCGCGATATTCTTTCAAATGAGCGGCGGATACGCCCGGTGGTGTCGCCAAGGGACGACCATAGGCCAGACGATCAATAAAGAGCTGCACCAATTTGCGTTGCTCCTCATCCTTCGTAAATTCAAGAATAGTGGGCACATCAGATAATTCAGGGCTCCGCTTATCGCGCAATTGCATCAACACATTAATGCGCTGACCTGACACCCAATCGGGCTTGCTCAATTTAAGCCCATCCCAATCTAGACCAATCAATCCATGCACTTCGCCTGATTCCATCGCCAAAGCAATTTGCGATGTCCCCACATAACCAGCGACCAGTCTAATCTGCGTCCCCAAAACACTGTTTAAAAGTCGCGGCCAAATGGTGACATCAGAACTTGGCGCACCACCGCCAATAATTGCATGTTTGAATAAATCATGTGCCGATTTAACTGGGGAAGCGCCCCAAGCAACAGCTACCGCCGTATGACCATTGAGGCTTCCAATCCAACCAAATTGCCGCGCATCAAAATGAGCTTGGCTATTGCCAAAGAGGGCCTCAAAAGCAGTTGTGCTCGGCACCAAGCCAATGACAGACCCGTCACGCGGTGCGACATTATAAAGCCAATTGGTCATGATGAGTTGACCAGCGCCCGGCATATTGGTGGCGATAATATTGGGCTGACCTTTCATCATCCGACCCAAATGACGTGAGGCGAGACGACCATAGAGATCATAACCTCCCCCAACGCTCGTCCCAATAGCTAAATTAATTTTGCGCCCTGTGACGGCGCTTTGTGCAAAGGCAGACGGCAAAGACAGAGAGGGCAAACCAAGGAAGGCAAAAATGAACAAAGCGAAACATGCGCATTTTGAAGCTTTTTCTTTTTTCTCCATGCTTGCTCTCCCCACAGCATGTCGCTCATTTTTATTTTTACTTGGCATCTAATTGCGATTGGATTTTTGCAATTCCAGCCATTGCGCATTTTTCATCTTGCGTCGAGCCGGTTGATCCACCAACGCCAATGGCACCAACGGTCTGACCGTGAGATTGAATGAGGACACCACCTGGCGCTAAAATTAAACCAGGTATGCCTTGGATACGCGCAATTGCAGCGGGGTCTTTGGTGATGCGAGCAGCAATTTGTGCTGATGTCGTTTCTCCACTCGCGCGTGAATAACTTAAAACTGTAAAAGCTTTTGCAT
>CAWUNF010000226.1:0-3513 GCA_963923195.1 uncultured Hyphomicrobiales bacterium
GGCGATCTTGATCTCGTCGAAGCCAATGAAGCCTTTGCCGCGCAAGCCATTGCCGTGAACAAAGACATGGGCTGGAACACGGACATTGTGAATGTGAATGGTGGGGCGATTGCCATCGGCCATCCGATTGGCGCATCAGGCGCCCGCGTATTCACGACCCTGTTGTTTGAAATGCAGCGCCGCAATGCCAAAAAAGGCCTTGCCACTTTGTGCATCGGTGGCGGCATGGGCATTGCGCTGACGGTCGAGCGTTAAACAACATCAGATAAGCGCGCCCTTGCGGCGCGCTTTTTTCATCAAGGGATTGTCGAGGCTCATTGAAGCGCTCGCTGGGGAGAGGAGCACATCATGTCACGAGTTGCGGTTGTCACCGGGGGCACGCGCGGCATTGGCGCGGCCATTTCAAAAGCACTCAAGGCTGAAGGTTATAAAGTCGCGGCGAATTTCGCAGGCAATGAAGAAGCCGCAGCGCAATTCCAAAAAGAAACGGGCATCCCCGTCTATAAGTGGGACGTGTCGAGCTATGAGGCTTGCGCGGCCGGTCTTGCCAAAGTCGAAGCGGATCTAGGCCCCATTGATGTGATCGTCAATAATGCCGGCATTACGCGCGATGGCTTCTTCCATAAGATGACGCCTGACCAATGGAATGCTGTCATCAACACCAATCTCAATTCGCTGTTCAACATGTGCCGCCCGGTTGTTGAAGGCATGCGCAACCGTAACTTCGGCCGCATCATCTGCATTTCCTCGATCAATGGCCAGAAGGGCCAAGCCGGTCAGGCCAATTATTCAGCCGCGAAAGCGGGTGAGATTGGTTTTGTCAAAGCTTTGGCGCAGGAAAATGCCAATAAGGGCATTACGGTCAATGCGATCTGCCCGGGCTATATTGGCACAGAAATGGTGCGCGCGATTGATCCTGATGTGCTGGCCAAGCGCATTCTGCCGCTGATCCCGGTCGGTCGCCTCGGTGAGCCGGAAGAAATTGCGCGCGCTGTGCTCTTCTTAGCCGCTGATAATGCGGGCTTTATCACAGGCTCGACGCTCTCAGCCAATGGCGGACAATATATGGCTTAAAAAGCTGCATCTGCCTGAAGGGAATTCCGCCCATAATAAGCCGCGCATCACCTTGATGCGCGGCTTTTTTGATGCGGAGTTTTTTCATGGAAAAGAGACGGATTTGGGCCGTCAGGGCCGGCTCATTCGGCCA
This sequence comes from uncultured Hyphomicrobiales bacterium, assembly GCA_963923195.1. Classification (GTDB taxonomy): domain Bacteria; phylum Pseudomonadota; class Alphaproteobacteria; order Rhizobiales; family Beijerinckiaceae; genus Terripilifer. Next base: position 1,208 of record CAWUNF010000226.1, read on the forward strand.
AGCCGATCATATTTTTTTAGGTCTCAATCAGATTGCCATTAGCTTTGCTGAAAGCGGCGGCGATGTGAGCCAATTGCCTGCGGCGCGCAGCGCCTTTCGCGAAGCTGTTGGTGCCACACTTGCACCAACAGCCCCCACACAAGCCAATCAGCTCTTTCGTTTCGTGCATGAAATGCGCATTGGCGATTATGTCATCTATCCACGCAAATCAGATCGCACGTTGCATTGGGGCGAAGTCACGGGCCCCTATGTCTTCGACCGCGAAAGATCGAGTGAATTTGCCCATCGCCGCGCCGTGCAATGGGCGGCCAAACTCAGTCGTGATGTCTTTTCACAAGGCGCGCTTTATGAAATCGGCTCAATCCTCACTTTGTTTGAAGTGAAATCTTTTGCCGCCGAATTTTTGCGAAAATTTGCTGCCGCCAGCCAAGACAATGCCCTTCTGCCTGATGATGAAGATATGGAGGAAGCCGCCGCACGTGATGTCAGCGAAACCACGCGTGATTTTATTGCACGTCGCATCCGCACTGATTTGAAAGGCTATCCGCTGGAGCCTTTCGTTGCCGATCTTTTCCGCGCAATGGGCTATCAATCCCATGCGACGCGCGGCGTGCGTGATGATGGGATTGATGTCATCGCCCATAAGGATGAACTTGGCATTGAGCCACCGATCATCAAAATCCAAGTGAAGGCGCAAGAGGCCAATATTGCCGCAGATGTGGTGAAGGCTTTTTATGCAATGGTGCATGAGCGGGATGTGGGTGTTTTCATCACCACGGGGGGCTATACCCAATCCGCCCTCGAATTTGCTCGCACCAAGGGCAATATCAAGCTCGTCGACGGGGTCCAATTCATTGATCTCATCGAGCACCATTATGATGCGCTCGACCCCAAACATAAGCGGGAAATCCCGCTTCGCCGGGTTCTGGTGCCCGATCTCGCCTTTGCCGAGGATTAACCCCCTCGCCTTGACGCAAAAGCGGGTTACACTCAAAAAGTGTCAAGCGAAACGCCGCCCCAAGGTTCTAAGCCAATGCAAGAGATGTCCATTGACCCCGCCACCCTCGTCAGCGCCGAGCCTGCGGCCCGGCACAAGACGGTTGGCGTTAAAATTGGCTCCGGCAAAGGCGCGGTCATGGTGGGCGGCGGTGCGCCGGTCGTGGTGCAATCCATGACCAATACGGACACAGCCGATGTGGAGGCGACCGTTGCGCAAGTAGCAGCCCTTGCCCGCGCGGGTTCAGAAATCGTGCGCATTACCGTCGACCGCGATGAAGCCGCACGCGCCGTGCCCCATATTCGCGAAAAGCTCGACAAGATGAGCGTCTTTGTGCCGCTCGTTGGCGACTTTCATTATATCGGCCACAAGCTTTTGGCCGAACATCCTGCTTGCGCGCAAGCGCTCGACAAATATCGCATCAATCCGGGCAATGTCGGCTTCAAAGATAAGAAGGATCGGCAATTCAGCGCCATCGTTGAAATGGCGATCAAGCATGACAAGGCTGTGCGCATTGGCGCCAATTGGGGTTCGCTCGACCAAGAACTCCTCACCGCGCTGATGGATGAAAATGCCAAAAGCGCCAAACCCCATGATGCGCGCGCAGTGACGCGCGAAGCTATGGTGCGCTCAGCGCTTTATTCGGCTGAACGCGCGATGGAATTGGGCTTGGCGAAAAATCGCATCATTTTGTCGGCGAAAGTCTCGGCCGTGCAAGATTTGATTGCTGTCTATCGCATGTTGGCGGCGCGTTCTGATTACGCCATTCATCTGGGCCTGACAGAAGCCGGCATGGGTTCAAAAGGCATTGTGGCTTCATCTGCCGCAATGGGCATTTTGTTGCAAGATGGCATTGGCGACACGATCCGCGTCTCACTCACGCCGGAGCCCGGCGGGGATCGCACATTGGAAGTCACCGTCGCGCAAGAACTTTTGCAGACGATGGGCTTTCGCACTTTCGTGCCACTGGTGGCTGCCTGCCCGGGCTGCGGACGCACGACATCAACCGTGTTCCAAGAACTTGCGCGCGACATTCAAAATTTCATTCGTGATGAAATGCCGCAATGGCGCGCAACCTATCCCGGCGTTGAAAATCTCAATGTTGCGGTGATGGGTTGCATTGTGAATGGACCGGGTGAATCCAAACATGCCGATATTGGCATTTCACTGCCAGGTACGGGCGAAACACCCGCCGCGCCTGTTTTCATCGACGGCGAAAAAGCCATGACCTTGCGCGGAGCCAATATTGCCACTGAATTCCGCCAGATCGTGATTGATTATATTGAAAAGAAATATGGCAAGGCGAATG
>CAWUNF010000227.1:0-3510 GCA_963923195.1 uncultured Hyphomicrobiales bacterium
GCTTGGGCTGAAACAGTTTTGGGTGTGCCAGTGGTTGACCATTGGTGGCAGACCGAAACGGGCTGGGGCATTGTCGGCAATCCTGTCGGCTTGGGCCTTCTGCCGATCAAACATGGTTCACCGACTGTGCCGATGCCGGGCTATGACGTGCAGATTGTCGATGAAGCGGCAAAGCCTGTGCCCAATGGTCAGATGGGTTCCATCGTCATCAAGCTGCCACTGCCGCCGGGCTGTCTGCCAACGCTCTGGCAGAATGATGGTCGCATGAAAGAAAGCTATCTCGAAGAATTCCCGGGCTATTACAAAACAGCCGATGCGGGTTTCAAAGATCAAGATGGCTATCTCTTCATCATGGGTCGCACCGACGACATCATCAATGTCGCCGGCCATCGCCTTTCAACAGGCGGGATGGAAGAAGTCTTGGCCTCGCATCCGGCTGTTGCCGAATGCGCCGTCATTGGCATTAAGGATGATCTTAAGGGCGAGCAGCCTTGCGGCTTTGTTGTCTTGAAATCGGGCGTGACGAAATCTCCGCTTGAGATTGAGAAAGAAATTGTCGCGCTCGTGCGTGAAAAGATTGGTCCTGTCGCGGCGTTTAAAATCGCGATCACGGTGAACCGTCTGCCCAAAACACGTTCGGGCAAGATCTTGCGCGGCACGATGAAGAAGATTGCGGATGGTGATGAATGGTCGACACCGGCCACCATTGACGATCCAGCGATTTTGGATGAAATCGCCGCCGCGCTGGAAAGCAAGGGTATCTAGCCTCGTCATTGCGAGGAGGCCGTAGGCCGACGCGGCAATCCATAGCACCTATGCTTGCTAGGTTTGCGCTATGGATTGCTTCGCTTCGCTCGCAATGACGACGAGAGGGAGGGGGCAGGTTTACCCCTTCACCACTTCGTCGCGCAATTCGCGACGCAGGATTTTGCCGACGGGGGTCTTGGGCAGGCTTTCGCGTGTTTCAATTTGGCGCGGGACCTTATAGCCCGTCAGTTTTTCGCGGCACCAAGTCCGCAATTCTTCCTCGTCCATTTTCGTGCCATCGCGCGTGACAATGAAAGCACGCACCGCTTCACCCGAATGACCATCCGGCACGCCAATCACCGCGGCTTCTGAAATATTGGGATGTTGCGTCAGCACATCTTCCACTTCATTCGGATAGACATTGAAGCCCGAGACAAGGATCATATCCTTGATGCGATCAACAATGCGCACAAGCCCATCGTCGCTCACAAGTCCAACATCGCCGGTGCGGAAATAGCCATCGGTGGTCAAGCTTTTCGCTGTTTCTTCCGGCTGGTTCCAATAGCCTGCCATCACTTGCGGGCCTTTGACGCAAATCTCGCCCGTCTCACCAATGGCAACTTCCACGCCTTTGTCATTGCGGATGGAAATATCGGTTGATGACACGGGATAGCCCACGCCGCCGGTGAATTCCTCAATGTCGAGACGGTTCACGCAAGCAACAGGTGATGTCTCAGACAGGCCATAGCCTTCAATCAATGGGCGGCCTGTCACTTGTTTCCATTTCTTTGCAACAGCGGCTTGTGTCGCCATGCCGCCGGAAATAGCAAAAGCGAGCTGCGAGAAATCAACCTGTTTGAAGTCATCGCGTGAGGCCAGCGCATTGGCGAGCGTATTGACGACGACAATCATCGTCATGCGCACTTTTTTGATCGCTTTCACAAAGGCCGGAAAATCGCGCGGATTGGGAATGAGAATCTGACAGCCACCAAGCTTGGCTACAAAGAGGCAGCAGGCAGTCAAAGCGAGAATGTGATAGAGTGGCAGCGCTGTCACCATCACATGATCATCGCGTTCGCCCGCGAATGAGCGCAACCATGCCTGACATTGGTTCACATTGGCGACAATATTGCGGTGAAGCAGAATGGCGCCTTTCGCGCGCCCCGTCGTGCCGCCTGTATATTGCAAAAAGGCCATATCATCCGGGCCAATTTCAACAGGCGTCAATTTGCCCTGTTGCGCGAAGAAGAGAAAATTCGACATCGGCAAAGTGGCTGGAAGTTTATAGGGCTTCACATTGCCTTTGATATAGCGCGAGACGAAATTGACGATTGTGCCTTTAAAGCCGATGAAATCACCGGGCTTCACAATCACCGCCATTTCCGCTTTCAAATCTTCCAGCGCTTCTTGCACCGTATGCGCAAAATTCTCGAGCACGAAGAGGACGCGCGCGCCAGAATCATTCACCTGATGGGTGAGTTCGCGCGCTGTATAAAGCGGATTGATATTCACAACGACATAGCCGCCGATCAGCGCACCAAACATAATGGCGGGATAGGCCATGACATTGGGCATCATAATCGCAATGCGATCACCTTTTTGCAGGCCTAAGCGCTGCAAGCCTGTGGCGATGTCTTCCGCATGCTTCATCAGCTCGCTATAGGTGAGGCGCACGCCAAAACTCTCGGCCGCCGGACGATCTGCAAAAGCGGTCGCGGCATGGCGCAAAATATCAGCGATGGTTTCGCGAGAGTTTTCGTCGATTGTTTCCGGCACGCCTGCCGGATAATGGGCAAGCCACGGGCGGCGCGTGTCCGCTTGGTCCTTTTGCATTTCATCCCCCGGTCGGCGGGCTTGAGCGGCAAAAGCCTTTCCCCGCGCGTCTTCCGGGGAAGCATTGCATTGAAAAGGCGCGGTCCGCAATCGGCCGCGCCTGATCTCACTTCAAAAGAAATTGCGTTCGGATTTTATTCGTCGCCGTGCTTCAGCGCATTGAGTTTGCCGAAAACCGCATCGAGATCGAGATTATCGTCTTGCTCTTGGCGCGGCGCCGGAGCGCTGGTGCCAAACACGTCTTCCTGCGTGGCGGGCTGGCGCGGTGCGGTCGTGATTTCAGCCGGAACGAGTGTCGCGCCTTGGTCTTCGACCTGTGCGGGACGATCCTTCGAGGCGCGATTCACTTCAAGATCGAGATCAAGCTGCGAGCACAGGCCCAAAGTGACAGGATCGAGCGGGCTCAGAGCTGCTGAATTCCAATGGGTGCGATCGCGGATTTGCTGCAAGGTCGACTTGGTGGTGCCGACAAGGCGCATGATCTGCGCATCTTTGAGTTCAGGATGATTGCGCACCAGCCAGAGAATGGCATTGGGGCGATCTTGGCGGCGCGACAGCGGCGTGTAGCGCGGGCCGCGCGCCTTTTTGATTTCCGGCAGAACCACCTTCGATTTCGCCAAGGTCAGGCGATAATCTTGGTCAGCTTCACCTTTTGCGATTTCTTCGCGGGTCAACTGGCCGGAGGTGATCGGATCATGGCCCTTAATGCCAGCCGCGACTTCACCATCGGCAATGCCCTTCACTTCGAGCGGGTGCAGTTTGCAGAAGTCCGCAATCTGGTCGAAGGACAAAGCAGTATTGTCGACGAGCCACACAGCCGTGGCCTTGGGCATCAGGGGCGCGTTGCTCATGTCTCTCAACTCCAAGCAAAATGTGGACGAGCGCCGCCGGGCTCCGGCCCGGCCGAGGCCAAGCCTCAAAACACATCAT
>CAWUNF010000228.1:0-3501 GCA_963923195.1 uncultured Hyphomicrobiales bacterium
GGCGCGCTTTACATCGACACAGTGGCTGAGCCTTGGAAGGGTTTTTATACGGACACATCTTTGTCCGTGTCGCAGCGTTCCAATTATGCGCTTCGTCAGCAAGTGTTGAATTTGCGCGATGAATTGAAGGCAGGTCCGACAGCCGTTTCTTGCTGTGGTGCAAATCCCGGCATGGTGTCATGGTTTGTGAAACAGGCTTTGCTCAATGTCGCCGCTGATTGCGGTGTCGATATGCCAGAGCCGCGCAATCGCGAAGAATGGGCGCGCCTCGCGCAAAAGGTTGGCGTGAAGGGCATTCACATTGCCGAGCGCGATACGCAGCGCGCGCGCGACCCCAAGCCGCGTGGCGTTTTCGTCAACACATGGTCGGTCGAGGGCTTTGTTTCGGAAGGTTTGCAGCCTGCTGAGCTTGGCTGGGGCACGCATGAAAAAGCTTTGCCGCCGGAAGGTCGCGAACATGAATTCGGCTCCAAGGCCGCAATTTATTTGATGCGTCCGGGTGCTGGCACGCGCGTGCGTTCATGGACGCCAACGGCGCGCGCTCAACATGCGTGGCTGATCACGCATAATGAAGCCATTTCGATTGCTGATTATTTGACGGTCTATGAAGGCGGGACTGCTGCTTATCGTCCGACCTGTCACTATGCCTATCACCCGGCCAATGATGCGGTTTTGTCATTGCATGAAATGGCAGGTTCTGGCTGGAAGCAACAGAGCGAATCCAAAATCCTTGACGAGAATGAAATCGTCGACGGCATTGATGAGCTTGGCGTGCTGCTCTACGGCCACAAGAAAAATGCTTATTGGTATGGTTCGCAGCTCTCGATTGAAGAGACGCGCCGCATTGCGCCTTACCAGAATGCGACGGGCCTGCAGGTGACGAGCGCTGTGCTGGCTGGCATGGTCTGGGCCTTAGAAAATCCGACAGCGGGCATTGTGGAAGCTGACGAGCTCGACTTCCGCCGCTGCCTTGATGTGCAGCGCCCCTATCTCGGCCCCGTCATCGGCGAATATACAAACTGGACCCCGCTCGATGATCGCGGCGTCCTCTTCCCCGAGGATATTGATGGTACCGATCCTTGGCAGTTTAAGAATGTGATCGTTCGCTAAAAGTTTGAAAGGCCCGCCCATCCGGCGGGCCTTTTGTTTTGGTGTTTTCATCAGCGAACAGAATTGCGCGACCCCCACCCCGCTCTGCTGCGCAGAGTCGCCCTCCCCTCAAGGGGGAGGGAGTTAGCTTGCATGAATGCCTCGCGCATGAACATGCATGACATGCTGCATCTGATCCCCCTCCCCCTTGAGGGGAGGGGTTAGGGGTGGGGGTCTACGCATCTCGCCGTTTGGTTTGCCATTCTTGCGCCAGAGTTTGGGCTAAGAGATGATCGCATCATGATGAGAATCACACGCGCTCTTTTCACCGCTTTTGCGCTGGGTTTTGTAAGCCCCGCTTTGGCGCATCCGCATGTTTTTGTGGTGGTGACGAGCGAGTTGCTTTTCGATGCGCAGGGTCGCGTGACGGGTGTCAGCCAGTCCTGGACCTTTGATGACATGTATTCTTCTTTTGTTACCACGGGCGCGAGCGAGGATGGCAAGCCAGTGACAACAGAAAAACTGCAGCCTTTGGCCGAGCAGAATGTCTCGGATTTGGCTGAGTTTAGTTATTTCACGGTTGTGAAAGTGCCGGGGCAGAAGATTGAATTTGAAAAGCCCAAAGCGATTTCCATGCATGAAGATGACAAGAAACTTGTCACGCTGAAATTCACTTTGCCGCTGAAAAATCCGGTCAAGGCTGACAAGGCTTTCACGCTGCAAGTTTATGATCCGACTTATTTCGTCTCTTTCGATTTCGCCAAGGATGGTGTGACGATGAAAGGCGCGCCCTCGGGTTGTTCGCTGTCACTTGTGCAGCCGCAGCCTTTGGGTGAGAGCGAAGCAAAACGCTTGAACGAAGCCTTTTTCTCAGGGCTCTCGCCGGGCGCTGATTTCGGCATTAAACTCGCCAGCCGCGCGACTTTGGCCTGTCCGTGAAACGTCTCGCGCTTATCCTCATTCTTGTCGCTTTTTTCGCGCCTGATGTCTTTGCGCAGGCGCGTAATCCCTTTTCGGTCGGCATATCGGAAGGCGGTGGTTCGGCGTCTGGCATTACGGGCTGGATCCTTGCGCAGCAGCAATCTTTCGATCTCTTGATGCGTGAAGCTGTGCGCGCCATTCGCGCTGATGCGTCGGCCTTCTGGAGCCTTGTGGGGCTTGCCTTTGCTTATGGTGTCTTTCATGCGGCAGGGCCGGGACACGGCAAGGCGGTGCTCGCTGCTTATCTGATTGCCAATGAACGCGCGTTGAAGCGCGGTCTCATCATGGCAGCATTGGCGGCTCTCCTGCAGGCCTTTGTGGCGATTGCGCTGGTTTTGGGTCTGACGCTGTTGCTTGGCCTCACCTCGCGTCATTTGCGTGATGCGGCGCAATGGGTCGAAATATTGTCTTATGCCGCCATTGCACTGGTGGGCGCGGCACTCGTCTGGCGCAAAGGAAAAGCCTTCCTCGCTGAATGGCGCGCGCCGCAGACAGTCGCGTCGCGTTTCATCTGCGATGCGGGCGATGATCCCGCTCACGTGCATGGGCCTGATTGCGGGCATGTGCATATGCCTGATCCCGCAACATTGGGTGGCGCCAAGTTTGATTGGCGCGATGCGGCAGGAACAGTGATTGCGGCGGGCTTGCGTCCTTGTTCGGGTGCGATCCTCGTGCTCGTCTTTTCTGCGGCGCAAGGCATTGTGTTGGCCGGAGTGGTCGCAACATTGGCAATGGCTGTTGGCACAGCGCTGACGACAGGCGCGATTGCCGTAGCGGCTGTTTATGCCAAAGATGTCGCTCGGCGCTTCAGTGAAAAGAAAGCCCTCTCCGCCAATCGTTTCTTGCGCGCATTGGAATTGCTCGCAGCTTTAGGCGTTCTTCTGTTGGGGCTTGGCTTGGTCAGCGGCGCGCTGGTGGGCGTGACTTAAAAACCCTCAGCGCGGCCCGCCCCCCGCGGATCGGCAGCAGCTTCAATCGATCCATTGCGATGGCGTTGGAGCGCGCACAAAGTTCCAAAATTTTGCGTGGCAGACGTTAAAGCATGTCCACGCTTTTCTAAAGCCCGCAGAGTGGATGGATCAAAACGATCTTCATAGGTGACATGCGTCTCATGCCCGATGCGCAGGCGCGGTGCTTCGAGCGCTTCCGCAAGGCCTTGTCCGGCAGCAAGGCGCGCCAAAATTTGTGCATCGACATCGACGCATCCGCTGCCCATAGCCAGAACACGGCCTTCATCATGCACCGCCATGATGGGAGAGGGCGCAAAGGGTATTTTGCGTTTTGGGGAAAGTGTGTGCGGCGCACGTGGGTCGAGGGAGAAGAAGCGGGCGCTATTATTGAGCAAAAGCCCTGTGCGATTGAGCACGAGCCCGGCGCCAAAAGCATCACCCATCGAGAATGTCGCAATGACAACAGTGCCTTTGTCATCAC
>CAWUNF010000229.1:0-3461 GCA_963923195.1 uncultured Hyphomicrobiales bacterium
GCGGTCGTGCAGGGGACGGAACTTCATGGTCTCTTTTCCTTTGACTGAGGCGCCGGAACCGGCCACCTCGATACAGCGGGAAGCTTCTTGGGAAGCCTGTTAGCACTCGCAAGTTGGGAGTGCTAACAGCTAGTAGAGGAGATAGGTGGGGCCTCTCCCGGCGTCAAGAAGCGGCTAAGCCAAAAAAATCGCTGGTTAACGCAATGCCCGGCCCGCTCAGGGCAGAGCCCTTATGCGCCCCGTGCTACAAAGCATCATCCGACCGCCCCCAAGATCGACCCAAAGACCGATCAAGAGATCCTCCAGCCCGTGCTCGTCATCTCGATTAACATATTCAATTTGCTGGTGAATTTTGTCATCGGCCTGGTCGTGGCGGCGTTTCTCGGCCCCGATTCCTTTGGCCGTTTTGCGGTTGCTTTGGGAGCGGGCAGCCTGTTGCAATCGCTCTTCTTTGGTTGGCTCCGGCTGGCGGCGGCCCGTTATTATTCTGAAAATGCCCGCACGGCCCGCCCAGATTTGCGCGCCAGTCTTGATGCGGCCTTTTGGGTCTTGGGCGGGAGCGCGCTTGGCCTTGGGGTGATAGGGGCGCTAGCCGCCCCCCTCACCGGGCTCGACCGGGATCTCGTTTTCTGGGCGCTTGCTTTCTCAGCCTGCAATGGCGCTTTTGAATATCAGCTTGCTTTGCTGCGCGCGCGTTTTGATGACCGCGCCTATGCGCTGCTGATTTTTGCCAAAAACATTCTCTCGCTCGCGCTCACGGGCGGTGTGGCTTGGGCCACGCAATCGCCCGGCCTCACTTTGGCCGGCACAGCGCTGAGCGTGGCTTTATCGACCGTGCTGCTGAAAACACGTTTGCAAGATCCCCATGCCAAACAAGCGCGCGCCGATGCAGCAATCATTCGCGAGACTTTGGCCTATGCGCTGCCCTTGTCTTTCTCGCTCATTCTCTTTGCGCTCATCCCGCTCGCCAATCGTGCACTTGGGGCGCGTTTCAGCGATTTTGCGGAAGCCGGCCAATTGGCTTTGGCACAAGATGTCGGCCTCAAATTGGTTCTCACCATTGGCACGGCAATGGATCAATTGCTGTTTCAAATCGCCGTACGCGAACATGAAACAGGCGGGCGCTCGAGCGGACAGGCGCAAGTTGCGTCCAATATGACGCTGATGGCAGCGCTCTTCTTGCCAGCTCTGATTGGCACATGGCTGGTTCTGCCCAGTTTTGAAGTGCTGATCATCCCGCCTGATTTTCGCGGCGATTTTGCAACTGCCCTCACGCTGCTGCTGCCGGGCCTTGTCTGTTATGGGCTCATGACCTTTGCACTTGCGCCTGCTTTTCAAATTGCCCAGCGCACATGGCCGGTGATTGCGGCCGCTGCCAGCGGCTGCGTGGCCGATGCCCTGCTGATCATCATTCTTCCACAGAGGTGGGATGTGGAGATGCTGGCGCTCGCCCAGACGGGCGCATTGATCTGCGGCTTTCTCACTTTGCTTGCGCTTTCGCCTCTGGCTAAGCCCATCTGGCCAAAGACCAAAGATCTCATCGGCCTCATCATCGCCACAGGGGCCATGAGTGGCGCTGTCTGGCCTTTGCGCGACATGTCGCCCGGCATCACGGCTCTGCTCACACAAGCCGCCGTGGGTGGCTTCACCTATGCTGTTGTTTTGCTGGCTCTCAATATTGGCAATTGCCGCGCCTTGATCGGTTTTCGTCGCTGAAATTCGTTTAGATCGAAACCATGAATCTCGACATGTGAGATCAGACAAAAACCGTCATCCAGTAGAATTCGACTAAGTTGCAATAAAAGAGACATTAAAAGGAGAAAAGTTTTCTCGTAAATATAAGTCACTGCAAAGATAAATTTGCCAATCAAAGAGTTGAGCAAGATGCAATTTCGCCAAGACTACGCCCACTTTGCTATGCGCCGCCTGAAACTGTGCCGGATGGAACGGCATCGTTTCAAAGTTTCGCCGCAAATTCCGCTCGAAGTATTTTTATTACTGGGCGCCAATCATGGCGCGCTGCCATTGAGCGATATTTACGAGCAAATCCCGGCGACTGAAAAAGCCATCCGTTTGCATCTGCATAGTTTGGTGTCATCGGGCTTGATCGCCGAACAGCAGGGGCGTGACGATAAGCGCTCGAAAGAAGTGGCGCTGACGGAGCGCGGATTTGAAATGCTGTCCGAATATGTCGCGGAATATAAAGATTTTCGCCAAGCTGAAGGCAGCGAATAAAAAGGGCCGCATCGCGCGGCCCTTTTCTTGTCTACCATCATGTATCGAAAGATCCACCATCATCGCTGGAGCCCCAGTTGCCGCCATCATCATAAGAGGCGGGCTGGATATAATCGCTGCCAGATGAGGGTGTGGACGGGGGATCAAAAACACCACCCGTAATATCTTGCGACGCATTGCTGACTGGCGCGCTTGCATCATTGCCCGCAATGCCATGCGTATCTTTGGACCCAGAGAAAAGCGACGAGATGGAATTGGCGAGCAAGACGCCGCCCGCAACACCCGCGGCCATGCCCAAAGCATTGCGCAAGAAAGATCCACCTTGTTGGGGCGGGGGCGCCATTTGTGGCTGCGCGGGCACGGATGGCACAGAGCCCGCGCCCCACGGGCCTGTTGGGCGGATGGGAGCACCAGCGCCCACAGATGGCACAGAGCCAAAGGCGCGCGGCGCAGATTGTTGTTCAGCTAAATTGCGCTCAAGCTCTTCAATGCGAGCGGATGCTTTTTTCAAAGCCTCTTCTTGCACGATCACCGCCTGCGCCAACACATAGGGCGCATAGGGCTGCGCACGCACTTGTTCTGCAATGAAAGCTTCCGATTCTGGATCGCGATTATTTCCAGACGCTGTGCGCACACGCGCGAATAATTCAGAGAGAAGCTGGCGTTCATCAGGGGTCATCGGATCGTTTCCCTCAGATCAGCGCGCGCCGGATGGCGCCGCGCCACCTCAATATGGGGAATGAAAACGGGGGCCGAAAGGCCCCCGCTCGCAAAAATCAATCACGCCCTCGTCAGCAAAGACGAGAAAGGCTTAGGGGCGACCTGCCAAATAGGCCACTGCATCGCCAGCCTCCGGCAGGCTTGCGACCCAAGCGGCTGCAATGGCCGACGCGCCCGCTTCCGCTGCTGCACGCGCCAATTGCTCGGCTGCATCATCATGACCCGCAATGGCCGCCCGCAAAGCTTCCACCGCCGCAACGCCAGAGGCGGCATCGGCTGCCAACAAAGCTTTGACGAGATCACCCAAGCCGCCACCTTTGCGCGGCGAGGTGGGCTTTGACACTTTGGTGCGGATCGTCACTTTGCGCGCAACTGGCGTCTTCGGTGCTTCCGCCAAACGTGCCCGCGCCGGACGCGCAGGCTTGCGCGCAGGACGTGCCGCTGGCGCTGGCGCGACTGCCTTTTGAACCGCCTTTTTCGTGGTCTTTTTAGCAGCCTTCTTAACG
>CAWUNF010000230.1:0-3458 GCA_963923195.1 uncultured Hyphomicrobiales bacterium
GGCGATCCTGACCAATCTCCACACGGATTTGGATTATGAGCGGCTCAAAGCCGAAGTCCCGCCCGGGGTCGATCTCGCCTTTGATGGGATGAAGATTAGCGTCTAACCCCTCGCAATTTGGCGCGCGAACCCCTAATATAGTCGTGCTTCACAGAAGGAACCCCAGAAGGGTCGCTGTTTCCAATTTTGTTAGAATTGTCGGTGGCCGCGCTCCTGATCGCGCTCAACGGTGTCTTTGCCCTCTCCGAACTCGCCCTTGTGTCCTCTCGGCCCGCGCGTCTGAAGACGCTCATGGAAACTGGCCGTCGTGGTGCGCGCACCGCACTTGAACTCGCTGAAAATCCAGGGCGTTTTCTTTCAACTGTCCAAATTGGCATTACGCTCATCGGCATTCTCGCGGGTGCTTTTTCAGGCGCCGCGCTTGGGGCGGATCTCTCGGCCATATTGAAAGAGACCCGCTTGCCGCCAGCTCTTGCTGAGCCAGTCGGATATGGTCTGGTCATTGGCCTCATCACCTATCTCTCGGTCGTTGTGGGCGAGCTGGTTCCCAAACAATTGGCTTTGCGCAACCCAGAAGCGATTGCCTGCGTGGTCGCACCGATCATGCTGTGGCTCGCGCGTTTGGGGGCGCCGATTGTCTTTCTTTTGGATCAATCTTCACGCCTGATCTTCTTCATACTTGGTCTAAATCAACCGCCACAAAGTGCTGTGACAGAAGAAGAAATTAAAACAATGGTGGAAGAGGCCACCTCGGCCGGAATTATTGAGGTTGATGAGCGCCGCATGATTTCGGGCGTTTTGCGCTTGGGCGATCGGGCTGTGCGCGCGGTGATGACTCCGCGCACGGATGTCGATTGGATCGATCTGGGAGATGAGCCTGAAGTGGTCCGCCAAAGGATTGCGCAGAGTACACATTCACGCCTGCCAGTGGGTGAAGGTTCGGCCGATAATATCCTTGGCATCATCCATTTACGTGAATTGCTGCCGTCCTATATGGCGGGCGAAAATGTCGATTTGCGGCGCTATATTCGCCAAGCACCCGTGGTGCCAGATCAGATTGATGCACTCGAGGCGCTCGGCGTGCTCCGTGAAGCGGCCATTCCTATGGCTCTGGTCCATGATGAATATGGTCATTTTGAAGGTCTTGTGACGCCAGCCGATATTCTAGATGCCATTGCCGGCGCCTTTAAATCAGATGAAGACACGGCTGAACCTGAGGCGGTCCAGCGTGAGGATGGCTCATGGCTCTTGGCTGGCTGGATGCCGGTCGATGAAATGTCGGACCAGCTTGGCATCAATCTGCCGCGCACACGTGACTATGAGACGGTCGCAGGTCTCATCATCGACAAGCTGCATCATTTGCCCGCCACAGGTGAATATATCGAGACTTTGGGCTGGCGCTTTGAAGTCGTCGACTTGGATGGTCGTCGTATCGACAAAGTGCTTGCACGTAAACTCGCGGAAGAAGATCAGGATGGATAAAAATCTCGGAACAACAATTGTTTGAGATTCTATCTTCTATCTATATTTTAGTTCCATAATACATCTTATGCGCTTTATGGATGAGGCTTATGTGCGCCATCCTCTGCCGTCGTCATGTGGAAAAGAAGAGCCATCAGGAGCCATGCTTGCTGGCCACATGTAGATGGATTAGCACCAGTCTTGCTCTGATATTGAGCCCGAGTTTTTGCGTTTAATCTGATGAGCATCAGAAAGCTGCAGCGTAGCAAGGAACGGTCTTGAGCCCCCGTGGCTGAAACCTCTGATTCCCATCGCCGATTTCCCCAGAAGTGACGTCAAGTCTTTTTTACTGCCCCTGTTGAAAAGCCATAGCCTAGACGCATCAATCCTGCTACAGTCATGCATGGTGCGCGCATCCCTTGTGAGAAGACGAGCGTTTGGTGAAGGCCAATTGTTCGTATAGCCGGTCTGGGGCACCTCCTGACCGGTTTGTTGCGTTTGATTGATCAGGCGGACATTAGGACTGGTTGCCTTTTGGCGGAGACGAGCAGGTAGACATGAGCAAAGGTAAAGATTTCCGAGGCCCAAGAAAGCGTGGCTTCGATGATGATGGCCCGATGGGTTACGAGCCGCGCAACAACCGCCCGTCCCGCTCCTACGGCGCTCCGCAATTTGATGCTCCCCCGATGGGTGATTTTGGTGGTGGCGGTGGTGGCTTTGCGCCGCGTGGTCCTGCTGCTGCAGGCCCTGCTCCGTCTGGCGATCCCGTTGACGCCACGGTTAAGTGGTTCAAGGGCGACAAGGGCTTTGGCTTTGTCGAACTCGGCAATGGCACGGGCGATGCCTTTTTGCACATTGGTGCTCTTCAATCGGCTGGCTATGAGACAGTTCCTCCGGGCTCCAAGCTCAAGGTTCTGGTTGGCCAAGGTATGAAAGGCGCACAAGTCACACGCGTTCTCGAAGTGGATACGTCGAGCGCTGTTGAACAGCGTCCGCGTTCTTTCGATGGTCCGCGCAGTGGCGGCCCGGCTCCGCGCCGCATGCCCGATCCCTCAACAGCGACAGAACTCGCTGGCACGGTGAAATGGTTTGATGACACCAAGGGCTTTGGCTTTGTGGCATCGAGCGATGGCGGCAAGGATGTGTTCGTGCACATTTCCATTCTGCGCCCGAGCGGCATTGCACATCTGCCTGAAGGTCAGGCCGTTGTCATGCGCGTTGTCGAGACGCCGAAGGGCCGTGAAGCCGTTTCGATCAATCTCGCCTAAGGCGATGATCTCAATCAAGCCGGATCGTCAGGTCCGGCTTTCAAGGCGCTTCTTGTGAGGCGCCTTTTTCATTTCAGGACCCTTCATGAAACCCGCCCGTGATATTTCGCGCCTCATTGAAATCATGGCTGCGCTGCGCACACCTGTGAGCGGATGCCCGTGGGATCTCGAGCAGGATTTTTCGACCATAGCCCCTTACACGATTGAAGAGGCCTATGAAGTCGTCGATGCGATTGAGCGCGGAGATTATGCTGATCTCACCGATGAGCTTGGTGATCTTTTGCTGCAAGTGGTTTTTCATGCACGCATGGCAGAGGAAAAAGGCCTGTTTGCTTTTCCCGATGTTGTGGAAGCCATCACGCGCAAAATGATCCGCCGCCATCCCCATGTCTTTGGCGACACGTCCAATCTTACGCCAGATGAAGTCAAAGGCCTTTGGGCAAAAATCAAAGCAGAGGAAAAAGCCGAACGTGCCGCCCGCAAAGGCACTCTCGCGCCCCACAAAGGACTTTTGGCAGATGTGCCACGCGCCCTTCCCGCTTTAACCCGCGCCGTCAAATTACAAGCAAAAGCCTCAACCGTTGGCTTTGATTGGAATGATGCGCGTCTGGTTCTGGCCAAAATCAAAGAAGAAATTGCCGAATGTGAAGAGGCCATTGCAGCCGGTGATCCAGCTCATGTGCGCGAAGAAATTGGCGATCTACTCTTTGCAGTTGCTAATCTCGCCCG
>CAWUNF010000231.1:0-3456 GCA_963923195.1 uncultured Hyphomicrobiales bacterium
GGATAAATATCGCCGGGGCGGAACGCATCACCCGCAATCGAATTTTCAACCATGGGCAGAAGCACGCGCAAACGCACGGGCAGTTTGGCATCCATGATCATCTGCGCCAGCGACAAGGCAGTTGCAGCGCCTGCCATATCTTTCTTCATGAGCAGCATGGCGCTTGACGGTTTGATATCGAGCCCGCCTGTATCAAAGCAGACGCCTTTCCCAACCAGCGTCACTTTCGGATGTTTCGCATTGCCCCAGGTGAAATCGACAAGGCGTGGCTCTTGTGCGCCTGCGCGACCGACCGCATGGATGAGCGGAAAATTTTGTTTCAGAAGTTGCTGACCACGAATGACACGCGACTTGGCACCATAGGTCTTCGCCACACGCAACGCGGCTTCTTCCAAAGCCTCCGGCCCCATATCATTGGTTGGCGTGTTGATGAGATCGCGCCCTTGCGCAATCGCAGAAGCAATGCGCTCAAGACGCGCTTTATCGAGCGATTTCGGCAAGACGAGCTTGGGCTGTTCGGCCTTGGAGGCTTTATAGCGCGTGAAGCGATAGGATGAGAGCGCGAAAGCAAGCGCGACATCTTCTTCCACATCGGCAGCCAGGCGATTTTCGAGGCGATAAGTGCCCTTCGGCAAAGCGCTCACCAACCGACCTGCGGCAAAACGCTCAGCGCGCGCGCCGGTCTGGGGCGCGAAGACAACACCAGAAAGGCCAGCCTTGCCGGGCAGCAAGACATGCTGATTAGCTGCGGCGGTAAAGCCTGCGGCTTGGGCAAAAGCACTTTGCTCTGGCGTCAATTCTCCACTCAGTTTCGACCAGCTCTCTTTGTCCACGAGATAGAGAGGCACCGAATTTGCGGAAGCAGACGCGAAGAAAGAGGCCATGGAAAACCCGTCCGAGGCGAAGCGTTAAGGATGTATTAGGGTTAACGCTTTATTGAGTCTCTGACCAGAGATGGTTTTTTTGACCCAGTTTTTTCAGGACCAATTATGCGCCAATCGGTTTCCACAGGGTCCATGATCCGCCGCGCGGGTCTTCTCCTCGCCCTCTCTGTCGCGCCGCTGGCTTTGGCTGGCTGCTCAAGCGTCAGTTTCAAAGATATCACCGGCTCCACCAGCCGGGATGACACGCCACCCAAAGACCCTGCGGCCTTGCGAAGATTCACTGAGGCCTGGGGCAAGCGCTATGATGAAAAGCCCGACGACAAGCAAATCACCATGATCTTCGCGCGCGGCTTGCGGGCTGAAGGCAAATTCTCGCAAGCTGTCGCTGTCTTGCAAAAAGCGGCCATGCGCTCGCCCAATGATCAGGAAATTTTGGGCGCCTATGGTAAGGCCCTCGCGGATGCGGGACGGCTTGAAGAGGCGGCTGGCGTTTTGCGTCAGGCTCACACAGCCGAAAAACCCAATTGGTCGATCTATTCCGCACAAGGATCCGTTGCCGATCAGATGGGCGATCACTATGGCGCACAAGCCTTCTATGTCGAAGCGCTCAAACTCGTGCCGGGCGAGCCCTCCGTTCTCTCCAATCTCGGTTTAAGTTTTGCGCTCAACAAGGATCTTCCAAAAGCGGAAGAAACGCTTCGGCAGGCTGCAAAGAATCCACGCGCAGATGAGCGTGTGCGACAAAATCTTGCGCTTGTCTTGTCCTTGCAAGGCAAATTCACGGAAGCGGAAACCATCGCCGCACAAGATCTGCCGCCCGATCAGGCAGCCGCCAATATTATGGCAATCCGTCAGATGATCTCACAATCCAATGCATGGCGCGAAATTCAAAATAGCAACACAGCGCAACTCTCTGTGCCGGGCACACAAGCGCCCGCCTCAGCTGCGCGATGATCTGCTATCAGTAACGAAGGAAGGGTGGCGCAAGAAGCGCGACGAACAAGACGGGAAGCAGAAACACGATCAGCGGAATGGTCAATTTAGGCGGAATCGAAGCTGCTTTCTTTTCCGCTTCCATCAAACGCTTTTCGCGACCTTCCATCGACACAATGCGCAAGGCTGAACCCAAAGGCGTACCGAATTGCTCGGCTTGCGCGAGAACCAGTGCGATTTGCTTGGCTGAATCTGTGCCGGTGCGCAGGGCAAAATTTTCATAAGCCTGCTTCCTGTCTGGCAGGTAAGACAGCTCAGCCATCGTGAGGCTCATTTCTTCTGACAAGGGGATGGATTGGACGGCGATTTCTTGCGCCACGCGCCGCAAGGCCGCTTCAATCGACATGCCGGATTCAACGCAGATCAATAACAGGTCCAACGCATCGGGAAAGGCAAGCTGAATGGAAAGCTGGCGCTTGCTGATTGTGTTCATCAGAAAGATTTCTGGCGCTTTCATGCCAAGAAGCATCGCCAAAATCACCACGCCCGCGCCCGTCAGCGCTGCTACATCAATTGCTCCCAAAATGAAGATATAAAAAATGGAAAAGAGCCCAAGGCCGATGGGTGAGATCAATCGGAAAAACAGAAAAGTGGCTTCTGCCTGTGGGCCTCGGAAACCGGCGCGTGCCAGATCTGCCTTAAATTTCTCGTTGCCGAGCCATTCATTCAAATTAAAACTCTCAACGATTTGTTTGACGAAGGGCTTGGCTTGAGGGCGCAGATTCCCGCGATTGCGTGCCAATTCTTCGCGTGAGCGCAATCGCAGACGATTGCGCTCGGTCACAACGCTTTTCATGCGCGCATCGAGAGAATCGTCTTTGACGATGGAGAGGCCAATCCCCATCACGCCAAACATCGCTGAGATGCCAACCAGCAGCTGAAAGACCCAGCTTGTTCCTGAAAAAAGATCACCCATGGCTACACCTTCACCGACACCATGAGCTTCATGAGCACAATCCCGATAAAGGCCCATATCAAGGTGCCCGCGAGAATGAATTGACCCTTTTCTGTCGTGAAGAAGGGATCAAAGGAGCGAGGATTCACCCAGTAAATTCCGCCTGACACCACGAAAGGAAGCGCACCCACGATCATCGCCGATGTCTTGCCTTCACTGGTGAGCGCTTTCACTTTGAGATCCATCTTTTTACGGTCGCGCAAGACGCGTGACAGATTGCCCAGAGCTTCGGTCAAGTTACCGCCGGACTTCTGCTGAATGCTCACGACGATGGCGAAGAAATTCGTCTCGGGAATAGGCAGGCGCTCAACCATTCTCTCGATCGATTCAGGAACAGTGAGTCCAACCAGCGTTGATTCCACGATCAAACGGAATTCTGTCTTCACCGGCTCTGAGGCTTGCGCCGCGACGGTCTGCAAACAGGCACCCAAAGGCAAGCCAGATTTAATGCCGCGAATGATCACGTCCACGGCTTCAGGAAATTCATCGAGGAATTTTTTAATGCGTCTCTTCTTCAAAAAAGTGAGGACGAGCTGAGGCAGAACAAATGCGCCCAGAATGATGCCAACAGCACCATGAATGAGGCTGCCAAAAGCGATCAACAAAATCAATGCAAGCAAAAAG
>CAWUNF010000232.1:0-3446 GCA_963923195.1 uncultured Hyphomicrobiales bacterium
CCAAAGCTCGTGCGCTGCACTTGCATGCGCGGCGCCTTATCGGTCGATGGACGCAGCCAATTTGTATCTGTCGCCGCTGCACCCGGCACGCGGGCGGGCACCATGTCGGAGGAATGGAGCGATGATGAATGCGCGCTATCAATCGCGCCTTCGAGAATCTGCGCCCAATTGCAATCAATGTGGATTTTCGCAATAGCGATGCGGGTTTCTGGCGTCGGCTGGAATACGGGCGGTTCCCATTCCGGCATGGTTTCCGCTGGGCCCATATAGACCCAGACAAAGCCGGCACCTTCGCGCACGGGATAGGCCTTGTGCTTGACCTTTTCCGTCAGGCCCGAGCCCGGCGGCTCTGAGGACATTTCAACAACATTGCCTTCAACGTCGATTTTCCAACCGTGATAGAGGCAGCGCAGACCACATTCTTCATTGCGGCCAAAGACGAGCGAGGCACGACGATGCGGGCAAAGCTCATCGAGAATGCCGACGCGACCTTCCGTGTCGCGGAAGACAACGAGATCTTCGCCGAGCAGGCGAATTTTCAGCGGATCGCCATCGGGCTCGGGCACTTCTTCAATCAGGCAGGCCGGCAGCCAATGGCGGCGCATGATCTGGCCCATTGGCGCATCGCCCTCGACACGGCACAGGAGATCATTTTCCTCTTTCGTGAGCATGGCGGTTCCTCGCGTTGCTTAGGTCTCTAAGTTTCTGCCAAAATAGCGGGTCGCCGCGCCCTTGTCCACGCCCAGACGCCCTTTTAACGCGCTCTTGAACAAATTTTCTTAGCCCTCTAAGTATGGGGCCAAGGGCCGCCGGAATGGCCCCAAGCGGGTCCTTAAGGAGGATTCATGTCGAGCGATGAGCTGAAGCAGGCGCTGCGGATTATAAAAAAGGAGCCTGCGGCCGAGGGCATTGAATATTTCGAGCTGGCAAAGCCCGATGGCGGCGAGCTCATGCCTTTCATGCCCGGCGCTCATATTTCGCTGCGTGTGCCCAATGGGGAGTTGCGCAAATATTCGCTCTGCAATGATGCTGAGGAGCGTAACCGCTATTGCATTGCTGTGAAGCGCGAAGAGGGCGGGCGTGGCGGCTCGATGAGCTTGATTGATGAGGCCAAGATTGGTGATGAGATCATGGTCTCAGCACCGCGCAATGATTTCGAACTCGTCACAAGCCCACAATATATTTTCATTGCCGGTGGCATTGGCATTACGCCAATCCTGTCGATGATCCGTTGGATTCGTGGCGCGGGCACGGCCAAATTCAAACTCTATTATCTGACGCGTTCGCCCGAAACGACGGCCTTTCTGGACGAATTGAAAGCGCCGGAATTGCGCGGCATGGTGACGATCCATCATGATAAGGGTGATCCCAACAAAGCCTTTGATCTGTGGCCTGTCGTTGAAAAGCCTGCGGCGGCGCATCTTTATTGCTGCGGCCCGCGCGGGCTGATGGAAGCGGTGCGCGATATGACGGGCCATTGGTCGAGCGCCAAAGTGCATTTTGAAGATTTCACGCCGCCCGGTGCGATGAAAAAGGCCGAAGATGAGCCTTTCACTGTGCGTTTGGCTAAGACGGGCGCGGTCTATGATGTGCCTGTGGGACAGTCGATTCTTGAAGTCTTGCGGGCTCATGGCCATGATATTTCTTTTTCTTGCGAAAGCGGTTCTTGTGGCTGTTGCAAGACAAAGCTTGTTTCGGGCGCGGTTGATCATCGCGATCTCGTGCTCGCCGATCATGAAAAGGCGAGCCATATTATGGTCTGCGTCTCCCGCGCGATGGGCGGTGAGATTGTGATTGATCTTTAAAGGCGGATGGCATGAGCGCGCGGCCCCTCAAACTTGGCATTGCAGGCATTGGCCGCGCTTTTTCTTTCATGATTCCGACGTTTCGTGATGATCCGCGTGTCGAGATTGTGGCCGGTTTTGATCCGCGTCCCGAAGCACGCGCTCGCTTCGCGCAAGATTTTGGCGCGACCGCTTTTGAAAGCATGGAAGCTTTATGTGCATCCGATGTGGATGCGATTTATATCGCCTCGCCCCATCAATTTCACGCCCCGCAAGTTACCATTGCAGCCGCATATGGCAAGCATGTTTTGGTCGAAAAGCCGATGGCTTTGTCGCTGGCTGATTGTCAGACGATGATTGCGGCCACGCGCAAGGCTGGCGTGCATCTGATCGTTGGCCATAGCCATTCTTTCGACGCGCCAATTGCAAAAATTGCAGCACTTGTGGAAGCCGGCGCTTATGGCGCTTTGCGCATGATCACGGCGCTGAATTTCACCGACTTCCTGTTTCGTCCGCGCCGACCGGAAGAATTGGATACGGCACAAGGTGGCGGCGTGATTTATAATCAAGCGCCCCATCAAGTTGAGATGATCCGTCTGATTGCCGGCGGGCGCGTGAAATCTGTGCGCGCCATGACAGATGTGTGGGATGCGTCGCGCCCGACGGAAGGCGCTTATAATGCTTTTCTCACTTTCGAAAACGGCGTCTCAGCCACAATGACTTATTCAGGCCATGCGCATTTTGATAGCGATGAGCTCATCGATTGGACCAATGAATTGGGGTTGAAGAAAGATCCCAAAAATTATGGGTCTGCGCGCAAATCTATTCTCGCCTCTGGCGATCTTGCGCGCGAAACAGAACTCAAAAATGCCCGCAATTATGGCGGTTCCGCTTATACGGATTTGTCGGAAGCGGCAGATCGCCAGCATCAAACCTTTGGTTTTTTGGTGGCCAGTTGTGAGCGGGGTGATTTACGCCCCTTTGGCAATGGCGTGCGCGTCTATGGCGATCTCACGCAAGAGTTTCTGGCGCTCGATCCGCCGACAATCCCGCGTCGCGAAGTGATGGATGAATTGATCGCTGCTGTTTTTGACAATAAGCCGCCGCTTCATTCAGGCGAATGGTCGCTGGCAACGATGGAAGTCTGTCTTGCTTTGTTGCAATCAGCGCGTGAGGGCCGCGAGATCATCATGCAGCATCAGGTAGGTGTTGCATGACAAAACGCAGCAATCTCGCGCAAGTCATCCAACATCATTGGCGCGAATCTGTGCCGGATGATCGTTTGGCCCATCTCATTAAAGATGCCTCGCGGGGCTTGGGTCGCGCTTTGCAAATGCGGCTTGCTGAACATGGCGTGTCCTTCGGTCATTGGACATTTTTGCGCATCCTGTGGAATGGCGATGGTATGACACAGCGCGCTTTGTCTGATTTGGCAGGTGTGATGGAGCCCACGACTTTTTCTGCCGTGAAAGCGATGGAGAAATTGGGCTATGTTGAGCGTCGTCAAAAGCCCGGTGATCGCAAACAGGTGTTCATTCATCTGACGGCGCAGGGGCGTTCGCTCAAAGATAGGCTTGTGCCTTTGGCTGAAGAGGTCAATGCGGTCGCGGTGGAAGGTTTGGGCGAGCGTGAAATTGCGGCTATGCGTAAGGCGCTGCTCGC
>CAWUNF010000233.1:0-3432 GCA_963923195.1 uncultured Hyphomicrobiales bacterium
AAACCGCGTTTTGTTTTGCCCCTTGCAGCGCTTTTTGTAGGCGGCACATTGCACGCCTATAGTCTTGCCTATCTGCCGCCTGATTTTATCGCGCGCGGATTGTCGCTGGCTTTGTTCTTCGTGCCCTCGACCATTGCCACAGGCTTGAGCCGCGTTTCTGGAAATATGTTCCAGCGCTTTCAACCCCGTTTTCTTGTGTCTGTGGGTGTGGCGATGATGGGCTTTGGTCTGGCTGCCATTGCGGTGACCTCGCACATCATCATTGTTGTTTTGGGCTCTATCCTCTTTGGGCTTGGGTCGAGTGTGCTTTATCCCGTGGTCTCTGCTTGGTTGGCGCAGGGGATTGAACCTGAAAAGCGCGCAGGCTCTCAGGCTGTTGGATCGGCGGCTTTTTATTTGGGATTGCATGGCATGCCGCTACCGCTCGCCTTTTTGGTCGAGCCTGTGGGCTATGCGATGACAAGTTATTTTTTAGCCTGTGCGGCACTCATTGTGGCGGGCGCACTTTTGGTGCGCGGCCAACTTGTGCGTTATGAGGCGGGTTGATCGTCGCCGTCTTCTTTCCAGCGCTTCACAATGCGCGCATCAAGATCAAAGAGATCGAGCAAGCGGCCGACCGTATGGTCGATAATATCATCAAGCGTTTGGGGACGATTGTAGAAAGCTGGCATGATGGGCGCGATGACAGCGCCCATTTCCGACAATTGCGTCATGGTGCGCAAATGGCCGGTGTGCAGCGGCGTTTCACGAATGGCGAGCACCAAGCGGCGACGATCTTTCAACACAACATCAGCCGCGCGGCTCATGAGGGAAGCGGTGACGCCGGTTGAAATTTCACTCATCGTGCGCACGGAGCAGGGCACAATGACCATGCCCAATGTCTTGTAAGAGCCAGATGAAATATTGGCGCCAATATCTGACATGGGATGATATTCATGCGCCATGTCGCGCAGATCTTTGACTTTGAAATCGGTTTCATAGGCGAGCGTCATTTCCGCTGCCTTGGAGACGATGAGATGCGTCTCGACATCGAGCTTTTTCAAAATCTCCAGCATACGAATGCCAAAGATAATGCCGGAGGCGCCGCTGATGCCAACGATCAGGCGCTTTTTATTCTGTGCTTCAACCGGCTTGCTCACGCGTTTTTACCCCTTGGTCGCAACAATCGTCTCTGCTTGGCTCAGCAAAGTGGCGACCGCGCCCTGATGAAATTCTGTGCCCAAATAGAGCCGATAGGCATTCACATTATCTGCGCAAGCTTTTGCCAGATCAGGCTCAGCCACGCCAATGGCTTCTGCGGGAAAGGTTACGAAAAGCGTTTCCTGCTGGATGCGCTCCGCCTCGAGTTCGCATTTTTTCACCTGATTTCGCAAAGCCTCCGCCAGTGGGCCATGAAAGGCTGACGGGGGCTCTTTGAGGGCCCGGCGCGCAGCCCGTAGGGCGACAACGACCTCTGCCCGCCAAGGCTCCGTGGTCTGTGCGATTTTCCGGACATCGGAGGCGGTGAGTTTGCGGCCCGTGCGACCCAAAAAGAGGCCAAAAAGCAAGAGATTGACGTCAACACCTGCCTCATCTTGCAAGGTGAGGCAGGCCTGTGGCACCCCCGGCTTGCCATAGAGAGACAAGGAGAAAGTCCAAAAAGGCGATGGGTTTAGCTCTTTTGGCGCGGCGCTGGTCATTGGTCCCCATCAGGTCTTATGATCTTCGCGATAACATGCACGGTTGACGGCGGCAATCAGAGGCGCTCGTCTAGAGCGCTAAGGGTCTGGCGCTGAGAGCTATACGACGAAAGCAAGGGGTTCAAATCGGCGTCATTGATCGCGCATTGGTCGCACGGGGCGAATTTTTCGTCTAAATGCATTTCATCAAACCCATTCGGGAGGAAAATTCATGAATCGCAGGTTCCTTATTGCCGCCAGCGCCGCATTGGCTCTCGGCACCGCCTTTGTTGGCCAAGCGGCTGCTCAGGCTGTCGACTTTAAAGGCAAGACCATCACCATCGTTATTCCTTTTGCTGTCGGTGGTGGCTCTGACGTTTGGGGCCGTTTCAATGCAACTCTTCTCCAAAAGCATTTGCCTGGTCAGCCAGCTGTTGTGGTGAAGAACCAGCCCGGTGGCGGCTCAATCTCGGGCGCCAATCTGTTCGCAGCCACGGCGAAGCCCGATGGCATGACCTTGCTTGGCACATCCGGCTCGACGCAATTCCCCTATCTGCTCGGCGAAGCGCATGTGAAGTTTGATTATAAGGACTGGATTCCCGTTCTTGCAGCCCCCACAGGTGGTGGTGCCTATCTCTCCTCGAAGCTTGGCGTGAAATCTCTCAAGGAACTCGACAAGCTCAAGGGCGTGAAGCTGCATTATGCCTCGCAAGGCCTGACCTCGCTTGATCTTGTGCCGCTGCTTGGCTTCCGCATGCTCGGTCTTGATGTTCAGCATGTCACTGGCTTCCCGGGTCGCGGTGAAGGCCGCCTTGCTTTCGAGCGTGGCGAAATGAATATCGACTATCAGACGACCTCTGCTTATCTGCGCTCCTCCATGCCAATGGTGAAGAGTGGCCAGGCCGTGCCGCTTTTCTCATGGGGCACGCTCGACAAGAATGGCAATCTGGCGCGCGATCCGAATTTCCCGGAACTGCCGCATTTCGAAGAAGCCTATGAAATTGCCTTTGGCAAAAAGCCGTCTGGCATTGAATGGGATGTGATGCGCGCCTTTTTGATCGCTGGTTTCCCGGCGCAGAAGCTGCTCGTTCTGCCCAAGGGCACGCCAGATAATATTGTCGAAACCTATCGCGCTGCTGTGCGTGCCATGTTGAAGGATCCAGAATATCTCGCCAAGCGTGATGAACTCATCGGCGAATATGATCAGATCACCGACAAGGAAGGTGAAGCCCTTTATAAGGCGGCAACCACCATTTCACCGGATGCACGCCAATGGGTGCGTGATTATCTGTCGAAAAATTATGATGTGAAATTCACGGGCCAATAGGTTCTGGCCTGATTGCAAAAGAAAAGGGCGCCTGATGGCGCCCTTTTTTATTTTATTATTTGAGCGCTGCGCGGGCACGCTCCACATCTGCCATTGGTGTTGCATAAATATCTTCGACCAATTTCTGCACGCCCTCGCCATTGACGGGGTTGATGATGAGTTTGGCCTTTTCGGCTTCTGCCAAAAATTCTGGATCTTTCATCGTTGCATCAAAGGCTCGGCGATAGGCGCTTACGCGATCCGCTGGCACGCCCGGGGGAAGCACATAGGGGCGACCAAATTCAAGCTGGTTGAAAATGACGGCAAGTGTGCGGCGATCAGCTTCATTTTTCACAAATGACCAAATGGTCGGCACGCCCATTTTATTGAGCACATCGTCGCCATTTGGCCCGCCCATTTGCATCATAATGGTGACTTTCTTGGCCTCGAGCCATTCAGCCCCTTGCG
>CAWUNF010000234.1:0-3427 GCA_963923195.1 uncultured Hyphomicrobiales bacterium
CTTGATCGGCACAATGAGCGATCAAAGGATTGAATTGTGGGCGTTCTTTCGCTGCATAGATTTTTGCGACCGCTTGTCCTGCGGTGGCATCAGCGCCCAATCCATAAACAGTCTCCGTTGGAAAAGCGACGAGCCCACCCGCACGCAAAATGCGTCCCGCTTCCGCAAGGGCAGCGGCATCGGCTGGCAGGCAGCGCGTTTCAATTCTTTGTTCAATGGACATTTGGAATGGGCGGGTCGATAGTTTTGATCTGAACCATAGGTTTTCCGGGTTTGTCGGCCTGAAACGTCTTTGGGTCAAGCGCATTTAACGAGGGAGGCTGGCATGAATGATGTTCTCGTCTCGCGTGATGGGGCCGTTTTGGTCCTCACCCTTGCGCGCCCCCAGAAAAAGAATGCGCTCACCAGCGCTATGTATGAGGCTTTGATCGCGGCTTTTGAGAGCGCGGATCGGGATGAGGATATTTCCGTCATTCTGCTGCGTGGCTCGGGCGGCGTCTTTACGGCTGGCAATGATATTGGCGATTTCATCGCCCATGCGCAGAGCCCGCAGAATATGGCGGCCTATCGCTTTGTTGAGGCTTTGGCCAAGCTCGACACGCCTTTGGTGCTCGCCATTGAAGGCGCCGCCATTGGCATTGGCGCAACCATGCTTTTGCATTGTGATCTGGCTTATGCGACCGCCGATGCGCATTTCAAAATGCCCTTTGTGGATTTGGGCCTTGTGCCAGAGGCAGGCTCATCCCTGCTGCTGCCGCAACGCATTGGCATGGCGCGTGCCTCTGAATTGCTGTTGCAGGGCAAAGGATTTTCAGCAAGCCGTGCGCTCGATCTTGGTCTGATCAATGCCATTGTGCCCGTGCAGGCTTTGGAAAATCATGCAGCTCGTGAGGCCGTCGCCCTTGGCTTAAAACCGCGCAATGCTTTGCGTATAGCGCGGCGTTTGATGCGGGGCAATCGCGAGGCACTGCTCGCTCATATTCAACAAGAGGCCATAGCTTTTGCAGCAGCTCTGCAATCGGGCGAAGCGCAAAAAGCTTTTCAGAGTTTTATGATGAAGGGAATGACCAAATGAGCGCGAATTTGCGCGGCAAGACTTTGTTCATCACGGGCGCATCGCGCGGCATTGGTCTGGCCATTGCATTACGCGCTGCGCGCGATGGTGCCAATATCGTCATTGCGGCCAAGACGGCCGAACCGCATCCCAAATTGCCGGGCACAATTTTTTCAGCCGCGCATGAGATTGAACAGGCGGGCGGGCGCGCTTTGCCTTTAACAGTGGATGTGCGCGAAGAGGCGCAAGTCCAAGACGCGCTCGACAAAGCCGTGTCGCATTTCGGCGGCCTTGATATTGTCGTCAATAATGCCAGCGCCATTTTTTTGGCCGATAGTCAAAAGACCGAGATGAAGCGTTTTGATCTGATGCATCAGGTCAATGCGCGCGGCTCTTTCATGGTCTCGAAACTGGCTGTGCCTTATCTGAAAGCGGCTGAAAATCCGCATATTCTCATGCTCTCGCCACCGCTTGATCTGAAAGAAAAATGGTTTGCCGCCCATACCGCCTATTCAATGGCAAAATATGGCATGAGCCTCGCCGTACTGGGCTTAGCCGGTGAATTGCGCCGCGCGGGCATTGCGGTTAATGCGCTTTGGCCGCGCACGACAATTGCAACAGCGGCGGTGAATAATTTGCTCGGCGGGGATGCTTTGATGCGCGCCTCACGTACACCAGAGATTGTGGCGGATGCGGCACATGCCATTTTCACCACGCCTGCGCGCGAATTGACCGGACGTTTTTTGATTGATGACACGCTGTTATGGGAACGTGGGCAGCGCGATTTCGACCATTATCGTGTCGATCCAACACAAGCTCTCATGCCTGACTTTTTCGTACCGGATGAGGATGTGCCGCCGGTCCCGCTCAGCCCATCAGTACATTCGTAAAAACTTCCAAGTGATGTCGCGGCTGATTGCGCGGCACAGCGCGCATGGGATGGAGCACCAATTCCGCGCGGCGCAGACAATCTGCGAGGCCTTGACCCGCGCGGGTGCAGAGTTCCGCAAAACTCAGTTCATCAAGTGTGGGGCGGCGCTGCTGGCGACGAATGGCAACCAAAATGGCCGTGCCTTTCGTGTCGAGCTCATGGGCAAGCTCTTCAAACAATGTGCGGAAATCCTCTGACAATTGCTCATAGCCCGTGCGCACAGAGGCGCTATAGATCGCCATATGCGATTGCAAAGAGAGCGGTCGCCATTGGGCAAGCTCATGGGCCAAAGCCGGAGCACGCATCGCATTTTGCAAACGCTCGGCTGCAAGATGAAAATGTGTGAGAAAGTCGTGCATCATCTGCTTAGTAGCAGTACGCTGATCATCAATGACATGAGACAAAGCGCTTTGCGCGGCAGATTTTGCAAAAGGCATGGTGAAATCTCATATGCTTGGAATGGGCAGTAGAAACCATAATGATGGTTAACGTGTCAACGATTCTGTTACAAAAACGAAGCATTGGACGCTAATTATGTGTGGACGCTTTGCAATCACTCTGCCGCCCGATGCTGTGCGCGAATATTTCCGTTACGTCGAGCAACCAAATTTCCCGCTCCGCGCGAATATTGCACCAACACAACCTGTTCCGATTGTGCATGCCGCGCGTGATAATGGGGGCCAAGTGGCGCGTCATTTTCGACTCATGCGTTGGGGCTTTCTGCCAAGCTTTGTCAAAGATCCGAAAGATTATCCGCTGGTCATCAATGCGCGGTCTGAAACTGCGGCTGAAAAGGCAAGTTTTCGAAATGCTTTGCGCCGCCGCCGCTGTTTGTTTCTCGCGGATGGGTTTTATGAATGGCAGCGCGCGGGTGGCAAAGCTTTGCGCCCATTTCTCATACGTCGGCAAGATCGTCTGCCACTTGGCATGGCGGGTCTTTGGGAAACTTGGATCGGGCCTGATGGCGAAGAGATCGACACAGTTTGTGTGCTGACAACGGCGAGCAATGGTGTGATGTCAGCCGTGCATGATCGTATGCCGGTGCTGTTGGAACAGGCGCAATTTGATCTCTGGCTCTCGCCAGATGAGCGCGATACGCAAGATGCCACGCAGATGATGCGCCCAGCGGCGGAAGATGTGCTTGATCTCATCGAGATTGGCCCGGCGGTGAACAAGGTTTCCAATGATGGGCTTTGGATTCAAGAGCCGGTTGATCCATTGGCACCGCGGACTGACACACCAGCACCCAAGCGCGTGGCTAAACCAAAGCCTGATACGAGCGGGCAGGGCGAATTGTTTTAATTTTTCTGGATTGCCGCGTCGCTTCGCTCCTCGCAATGACGGCTCAAAAGTGACTTCTGCATAATGGTGATTGTGAATGGCATGAATGATGATCCGCCATTGAGATCGCATTCTATATCCCGTCATTGCGAGGAGGGCGT
>CAWUNF010000235.1:0-3421 GCA_963923195.1 uncultured Hyphomicrobiales bacterium
TCTGAAGCAGGAGAATTTATCGCGCTTGGAGCTGATTTCGATTGGACCCGTCTGCGCTCCCTATCCGATGTGATTGTCGATCAAAAATTCAAACGCGAGGCGCAAGATATAACGCTCTATAAATCTTTGGGTGCAGGGCTTGAAGATCTTGCGGCAGCGTCTGCACTTTATGATCTTTTGACGTCATGAAAAATGTGGGCGTTCTTTGACATAAAAAGCGCGCATCTGGTCCCGATAGCGTTCCATCGTCATGCGATTTAAATCAACGGGTGGTTTCTGCTCTTTTGGCAGCATGGAAAACCAACGGCTCTCGCCCAATTCCTCTGCAAAAGTCTTTTTTGCCTCTTGCACGATCGAAGGCGTGATAAAAATTTCAAGCAAGCTTGCGGCAAGCACTTTGGCGCCTGCAACAGCACCTTTATGTGCAATAGAGGTTGCTAGTGCTACGCCTGCCGCCCAATGGTGATAGCTGATATTGGGAATATTGGCGGGGAAATAGAATTTGGCCATTGGCACTTTCCACGAAATATCGCCGGCATCATTTGAAGCGGGTTTTTGAATGGCGGGGCCTTTCATTCTCACCACATCGCGCGATAAGCCCTCGACTTTCACGCCTGCACGTTCTTGCAATGCGCGCGCCAGCGTCTCTTCCTCTGCGCTCCAATTGGGCGCCCCGATCTGTTCATATTCCGTCTGTACCAATTCAGCGAGCGTGCGATTTCCCCGCACTGGCCAGACGGCGCTTTGGACGTCAATTTCGACGCTTGTATTGGTCATGAGGGCTGCGCCTTCAGCCACTTTTTTTGCGCGTTCAAAAACTGACATGGCCGCTTCGGCTGTTGGTCCGCGAAAATACCACCAGACCTGAGCGCGTTTGGGAATGACATTTGGCTGATCGCCACCTTGCGTGATGACGCGCTGGCACATGCTTTGTGGCATCATATGTTCACGAAATTCAGCCATGCCGACATCCATGAGAATGACGGCGTCAAGTGCATCACGTCCCTTCCAAGGGGCGCTGCCCGCATGAGCGCTTTCGCCATGAAATGTAAAATAGGCGGAAATCAAAGCGCTTTGAATGAGGCCATAGCCAACATTAAATTGGCCACCAATATGGGGCGTGAGGGCAAGATCGACATGATCAAAATGCCCATCGCGCACAAAATAGGGGCGCGAGACCAATTGTTCTTCTGCAGGGGCGCCAAAAACTTTGAGCCGCCCCGCAAGACCAAATTGCTCCATTGCCTTTTTGGCTGCTAAAGCGCCGGCAATCATGACAGCCGCATTGGCATTATGGCCTTCGCAATGGCCGGGCGCGCCCTCAACAATGGCAGCAGGCTCAATTACGCCTGCTTTTTGAGAATTGTCGGGATTGGCGTCATATTCCGTGTGAACAGCAATCACGGGGCCGCCCGTGCCCCAATGCGCGCAAAAGCCGGTTGGGAAACCGGAAAGATTGCGCTCAATGGTAAAGCCATTTTCTTCGAGCATCTCGCAGAGCAGGCGCGCCGTCTCATGCTCCTGCATGCCCAATTCGCCAAAGTAGAAAATGCTGTCATTGAGACGGGCGATCTCTCGGGCATTGCGATCAATATAATCGAAGGCGAAGATCTTTTCAGGGCGCGTGGCGAGCTTTTGCGTCATGGTCTCTTTGCCACACGGGCCTCCCTATTGCAGGTTTTTGGTGGCGCCTGCTTTGCCTCCATCCTGCAACGCGAGGCTTGGCGCATCAACCCTTTTGCTATGCATTGCAGCATGTTTCTTATTTGCTTGGGGCCCGGTGCCTCGCTAGACTTTTAAAAAAAGAATCTCTGGGGAGGTGTTTTATGGCTAATGGGCCGCAGGTCTCGGCGGAATTCGCGCGCAAATTCGCATCTGAAAAAGAAACACCTTATGAGCGTTGGGTCCAAGCGGAAGGGCTTGATATTATCAGCGCCCATTATGTGCCCGATCTCAAAACAGTTGATCTAAAGCCTTGGGCGCGTCGTGGCGGGCGGGGGGTTTTTATCAATCATGAAGCCTCACGCTTTTCCAATGATTGCTATGTTTGCGAAATTCCCAATGGCGGAAAACTCGCACCTCAGCGCCAACTTTATGAAGAAATGGTTTTGGTGCTTGATGGGCGCGGATCCACAACAGTGTGGAACGATTCTGGACAACGCATCACATTCGAATGGAAAGCGGGTGCGATTTTTGCCATTCCGCTCAATTGCACCTATCAACATTTTAACGGCTCTGGCCAAGCGCCCGCCCGTTATGTGGGTGTGACTTTCTGTCCGCAGCTTTTGAATATGTTTGACGATGTTGATTTCATCTTCAACACGCCGCGTGATTTCAAAGGGCGTTTTAATGGCGAGCCAGATTATTTTGCAAATCAAGGCGAGCAAGATGGCTTTTTACTGCGCACAAATTTCGTGCCTGATGCGGTCAATCTGCCTCTGATCACGGCCAAAGAACGCGGTGCTGGCGGCGGTCACATTCGTTTCAATATGGCAAAAGGCTCAATGGCGAGCCATATTTCGCAATTTCCAGTTGGCACTTACAAGAAGGCGCATCGGCATGGGCCCGGAGCGCATGTCATCGTTTTATCGGGCGAAGGCTATTCGCTCATGTGGCAAGATGGTGAAGAGCCAAAACATTATCCTTGGCAGGCCGGCACATTGATTGTGCCGCCGAATAATACGTTCCATCAGCATTTCAATGCTGGTGCGAGTCCAGCGCGCTATCTTGCGTTTAAACATTCTTCCGTGCGCAATTCGCAAGGCGTGCCGCTATCATGGATCTCTCGTCGCTTGGGCGGAAACCAGATTGATTATGCCGATGAAACGCAGGAAGTGCGTCAGCTCTTCCGCAATTCTCTCGCAAGGCATGGTGTCGAGCCGCGCATGGATCCTGTCTATGCCGCTGAGCTCGAAACTTTGCCGGAGGCAAAAAGCTAAAAGGATCAATGGATCCGAACGGGAGTTTGCAGATGCGCAGGTCTACCCGATGGTTTGCATGTCTCGGGCTGATGATTGTGGGTGTAACGCCTGCATCATCGGCTGATCAGCTTGAGGCTTTTTATCGCGGCAAGTCGATGCGCATGATCATCGGCTATTCATCAGGCGGTGGCTATGATGCCTTTGCCCGCATGTTGGCACGTTTCATGGGAAAACATATTCCCGGAGAGCCAACTATTGTGGCGCAAAATATGCCGGGTGCTGGCTCCTTGTTGGCAACCAATTGGCTTTACAATGCAGCACCTCGCGATGGAACGGTGATTGCAGCCATCAATCGCGGCATAGCTTTTGAGCCTTTAACGGGAGGGCAGGGCGTTCAATTTGAGCCTTTGAAATTTGGTTGGCTTGGGTCGCTAGGTAAAGAAGTGAATGTCACTTTGGCATGGCATACATCGGCGACCAAAAAAGCAGATGATCTCTTT
>CAWUNF010000236.1:0-3417 GCA_963923195.1 uncultured Hyphomicrobiales bacterium
GGAATAAAGACTTCGCCCTTCATGATCGGGCGGCAGGTGCGCAAAATGCCAGCCTTCACGACCTGAAGATCAGCGCCTTCGCCTTTGGTCTCCAAACGCACATCGACCATGCCGGTTGGATGCTCAATCCAAACCGTGCGCGGATTGCCTTCCGGCATACGCGCAAATTCATGTGCAATTGAACCCTTGACCGCGCAAGCCGTTGCCACGCAGCAAGCACCTGTGACCGCATGCGCGGCGTGCAAAGCATGCGGCGTGAGATAACGCGAGGTGATGGCGCCCGTGCCGCGCGGCTCGGATAAGAGACCCACTTTCGGGATCACACTATCGGTGACATCGCCAAAGCCCATCATGCGGCCCGCTTCCATGCGGATGCTTTCAATGCGCTTCAGAAGATCCTTATTGCCGTCGATTTCCTTGCGGCCTTCCGTGCCTTCGAGACCCAGATCACGCGCGCGCATCAGGATCATTGGCATAGCAACGTCGAAGCAGGACACATCGACGCCTTGAATCTTATCAACCACATTGCCTGTTGGCAGCATCTTGCCGCTCTTCACGCCGACAATATCCATGAAGTTGAGAATGACGGGTGCGGCGGTTCCCGGCACGCCATCAATCGCCGCATCGCCCATGTAATTGACGCGCTTGCCCGGCGTCTGAATGACCGCTTCAATCTTACTCGACGTATTCACGTCATAAATGACAACGGACGTTTCACCATCTTGGATTGGCACCATGCCCATTTCCAAAGCGAAAGGCGCAACGCCCGAGAGCATATTGCCGCAAGACGGGCCCGTATCGACCACAGGCTTACCAATATCGACTTGGCAGAAGAGATAATCGACATCGACGCCCGGACGTTTTGATTTTGAAACAATCGCGACTTTAGAGGTCAGCGTATCAGCGCCGCCCAGACCATCAATCTGGCGCAGATCGGGCGAGCCCATTGCGCGCAGCAAAATACGGTCGCGGGCTGCAATATCTGCAGGCAAATCTTCCGCGCGGAAATAGGGGCCTTTGGATGTGCCGCCGCGCATGACGAGACAGGGAACGGAAATATGGTCGCGCATGGATCGCCTCGCTATGGGCGCGCGGTTCTCTTTGAGACCCTCCCCCGGCGTCCCTTCTTTGGACGCGCGCCTCGAATGACCTCTGGATATAGAAGCCAGAGGCCCTGCGCAACCCGTGCAAATGCATTGCGGGATGGATAAAACATGGCAACTTATGAATTGGATGCGTGAGACACCAAATGATAGGCCACACGAATATGGCCGTGCTGGGAGGAACAAACATATGCGCAGCATCACGATGGACGAAGCCTTGTCCGTGATCCTGAAGACCTTTGAAAAAGCCGCCGAAATGGAAGCCTATGCGCTGGCCGCTTGTGTGCTCGACAATGGCGGGCGCATGAAAGCTTTTTTGAAGCAAGATGGCGCCTCCATCATGCGCTTTGAAATTGCGCGCGGTAAAGCTTTTGGCGCTTTGGCACTGCATCGCACCTCACGCATGGTTTTGCAAAAATCGCGTGAGAAACCGCTCTTCATGGAAACTTTGCGCGACATTGCAGATGGCCCGATTTTTTTGGAAGCCGGCGGCCAGATCATTCGTGATGCCAATGGCGATGTGATTGGCGCCATTGGTGTGACGGGTGACGTGAATGAAGTCGATGACATTTGCGCCATTGAGGGCATTCGTCGTGCGGGCTTGCGCTCAGATGATGATTTTTCACCCGAAGAACAAAAGCGCCTCAACATTAAACCAAACCCGCCACTGAAAGACCCGCGCACATGACGCCACATGACAAGCGACGTGCCCTGCGCGCCCTTTTAAAGGGCGATACGTGTATTTTCCCGGCATCCGTCTTTGATCCTTTATCGGGGCGGGCTGCGGAAGAAATGGGCTATGAATGTCTCTTCATGGCGGGCTCTGTCGCCTCGCTTGTCATTTTGGGCGCACCTGATCTTGTCATCATCACTTTGTCAGAACTGGCCGAGCAAACGCGCCGCATTGCGCGCGCCACTTCCCTGCCCTTTTTCCTCGATGCAGATCACGGCTTCGGCAATGCGCTGTCTGTCATGCGCAGCGTGCAGGAATTGGAAGCAGCTGGCCTGTCGGGTCTGACGATTGAAGACACCGAACTGCCCGATCCTTTTGATCGCAAGAGCGGACAGCCTTTGTCGATTGAAGAAGGCATCGGCAAGTTGAAGGCGGCTTTGGCAGCACGCAGCGATCCTGATTTTGTCATCATTGGTCGCACGGGTGCTGTTGGTGCAACTGGCCTTGAAGATGCGCTCAAGCGCATTGCCGCCTATCAAGAGACAGGTGTTGATGGCATCTTCTTATCAGGCCTCAAAACACAGGACGAGATTGAGGCTTGTGCCAAAGCCTGTCGCTTGCCGCTTTTGCTTGGCGCCATTCCAAAGCCACTTCTCAACAAGGAGCGGCTTTCGAAACTGGGCGTGCGCGCCGTCATCACGGGCCACCGTCCCCATTCGGCAGGCCTTTTTGCCACTTATGAAACGTTGCGCGAGGCACGCGCAGGCACATTGGGCGCACAGCCTGAAGATGAGGCACTCATGATGGAGCGTCTCACACGCGCGCAAGATTATGCACGTTTCAAAAAGACCTATCTGACACGATCATAAAAGCAAGTTTTGGAGGAAACCCCATGTCCATCACCAAGCGGATCATCACCGCGACACTCGCAGGCCTCGTCTCGACAGCGGCACTCGCGCAAAGCGAAACAGAAAAATTCTTCGCTGGCAAAAATATTGATTTCCTCATCGGCTCAGCGCCCGGTGGCGGCTATGGCATTTATGGCGCTGTGCTTGGTCGCCATATTGGCAAACATCTGCCGGGCAAGCCCAATATTGTCGCGCGCAATTTGGATGGCGCAGGCTCCATCACCGCCGCCAATCTTCTCTATAATAAAATGCCCAAAGATGGTTCGACCTTTGGCGCCATTTTTATGGGCGCAGTTGTTGAGCCCTTGATTGGTGATGCATCGGTGACGCAATTTGATGCGCGCAAATTCATCTATATTGGCTCAGCCAATAAAGAGACGTCCATCTGCCTCTCTTGGCAAAATGCGCCCGTGCAAAAATTTGAAGAGGTTTTCACCAAAGAGCTTTTGGTGGGTGGCGCTGGTGTCACCTCCTCCATTCGCCAATATCCAATGGTCTTGAACAATGTGCTCGGTACCAAGTTCAAATTGATCAATGGCTATCCGGGCTCACGTGAAGCTGGTCTTGCGATGGAACGTGGCGAAGTGAATGGGCTTTGCGGCATTCAATGGACGAGTTTCATTGCGCAAGGGGCTGAATGGCTCGAGGCTAAGAAAGTCACCATTATGATGCAAATGGGCGGGCCGAATGGTGACGATGTGCTCAATAAAATGGGCGTGCCGACCATTTTATT
>CAWUNF010000237.1:0-3416 GCA_963923195.1 uncultured Hyphomicrobiales bacterium
AGGCCCGTCTTTTCGCAGAAAGCGATGGAAGCCGGATCGCCGCCATGTTCGCCGCAAATGCCAAGCTTAATATTGGCGCGCGTCTTGCGGCCACGCTCTGCTGCAATCTGCACCAATTCGCCAACGCCCTCTTGATCGAGCGTCACAAAGGGATCAGCCGGCAAAATGCCCTTCGCTGTATAGGGACCCAAGAAGGAGGCCGCATCATCACGCGAAATACCAAGCGCTGTTTGCGTCAGATCATTCGTGCCGAAGGAGAAGAATTCGGCTGCTTCCGCAATCTCACCAGCGCGCAGAGCCGCGCGCGGCAATTCAATCATCGTGCCGACTTGATAAGGCACTTTGACGCCCGTTTCTTTCTCAACCGCTTCCGCCATCGCAACAATGCGCGCCTTGGTGAGATCAAGCTCAGCGCGCGTCATAACAAGCGGCACCATAATTTCAGCCGTCACCGGCTGGCCGGTTTTCTTGCCCGCAGCCACTGCGCCTTCAAAGATGGCGCGCGCCTGCATTTCTGCAATTTCCGGATAGGCAATGGCGATACGCACGCCACGGAAACCGAGCATTGGATTAAATTCGTGCAATTCAGACGCGCGGCGTTTCAACTTTGCCGCATCCGTCTTCATGGCGCTCGCCACTTCTGCGACTTCCTCATCCGTATGCGGCAGGAATTCGTGGAGCGGGGGATCGAGCAGACGGATCGTGACCGGCAGGCCCTGCATGATCTCGAAGAGTTCTGCAAAATCTTGGCGCTGCATCGGCAGAAGTTTCGCCAAAGCCGCACGGCGACCCGCCTCATCGTCTGCCAAAATCATTTCGCGTACGGCGATGATGCGATCACCTTCGAAGAACATATGTTCTGTGCGGCAAAGGCCAATGCCATCGGCACCAAAGGAGCGCGCGACGCGCGCATCAGCGGGTGTTTCTGCATTGGTGCGCACTTTCATGCGGCGCACTTGATCAGCCCAACCCATCAGCGTGGCAAATTCGCCAGAGAGTTCTGGCTGCAACATGGGCACAGCACCTTCGAGCACTTGGCCCGTGGAACCGTCGATGGTGACAATATCGCCCTTTTTCAAAGTGCGACCAGCCGAAGTGAGTGTTTGCGCGGCATAATCGACGCGGATGGAGCCCGCACCTGACACGCAAGGCTTGCCCATGCCACGCGCAACAACAGCGGCATGCGAGGTCATGCCGCCACGCGTGGTGAGAATGCCAGCAGAAGCATGCATCCCGTGGATATCTTCTGGGCTTGTTTCGACACGCACCAGAATGACGCTTTTGCCCGCCGCTTTGAGCGTTTCTGCTTCATCGGAATTGAAAACGATTTCGCCACAAGCCGCACCCGGAGATGCGGGCAGACCTGTTGCAATGATCTTGCGCTCGGCTTTCGGATCAATGGTTGGATGGAGCAATTGATCAAGGGCTGCCGGATCAACGCGTGTGATCGCTTCTTCCTTGGTGATGAGACCTTCATCCGCCAATTCAACCGCAATGCGGAGTGCCGCTTTCGCCGTGCGCTTGCCGTTACGCGTCTGCAGCATCCAGAGTTTGCCGCGCTCGACGGTGAATTCAAGATCCTGCATGTCGCGATAATGCTTCTCGAGCAATTTCGTGACGCGGATGAATTCATGAAACACGTCCGGCAAAGCCGTTTCCATCGACGGCTTGTCGGAGGCAGCGGCAATGCGCGCGCGCTCAGTAATATTTTGCGGCGTGCGAATGCCCGCCACCACATCTTCACCTTGCGCATTGATCAGGAATTCGCCGTAAAGCTCATTCTCACCCGTTGAAGGATTGCGCGTGAAGGCCACACCTGTGGCGGACGTATCGCCCATATTGCCAAAGACCATCGCTTGCACATTGACCGCCGTGCCCCATGAGGCTGGAATATCATTGAGCTTGCGATAGGTGATGGCGCGTTGGTTCATCCAAGAGCCAAACACCGCGCCAATCGCGCCCCATAATTGTTCTTTTGGATCTTGCGGAAAGGGTTTGCCCGTCGCTTCTTGCACTTTGGCCTTATAGCCCTTGATCACCTCACGCCAATCAGCGGCGGTGAGATCCGTATCGAGCATATAATTATGGTGGTCTTTAAACTCTTCGAGGATTTCTTCGAAATTGTGGTGGTCCACATCGAGCACGACATTCGAATACATTTGAATGAAGCGGCGATAGCTATCATAAGCGAAGCGCTCATCACCGGCGCTTTCTGCCAGAGCACCGACGGTTGCATCATTCAATCCGAGATTCAAAACCGTATCCATCATGCCCGGCATGGAAGCGCGCGCACCTGAGCGCACGGAAACCAGCAAAGGATTTTTTGCATCACCAAAAGCGCGTCCGGTGATCTTGCCGACATGGGCGAGCGCAGCTTCGGTTTGGGCCGCGAGTTCATCGGGATATTTGCGGCCGTGATCATAGAAGTAAGTGCAGACTTCCGTCGTGATCGTGAAACCTGGCGGCACGGGGAGGCCGAGGTTCGACATTTCAGCGAGGTTGGCACCTTTGCCGCCGAGCAGATTGCGCATACCGCTCTCGCCTTCGGCCTTGCCATCACCGAAGGTGTAAACCCATTTGGTCATCGTAATCGTCCCCGGACGGAATCTAAGGAAAGAGGGGCATCTGCCTGCCCAACATACGGCTCTCTCTAGGGGTTGGACCTAGAGAGATCAATTCGCTCTTGGTCCCGTCAGTCCCGCCCCATAAGCGCCTTTTGGGCTCAGCTTGGCTTCAAACCCCTCACGCAGAACTGTGGCAAAAAACAGGTCACCGCCTGCTGATTGGCAGGCTGCGCCCTGTCGTGCTAACCCGAGCCACCCTATCTCAAGGCTCAAACGAGCCCCTTGATCCCGATCAGAGCCAGAATTTGTCGAATCCGTCCAAAATGCCCCTTCTCGACCAGATTTCAACGCCGGATGACCTGCGTAAGCTCCCCGAAACCGAGCTGAAACAGGTGGCGGCGGAGCTGCGTGCGGAGACGATTGATGCCGTCTCGGTGACGGGTGGGCATTTGGGTGCGGGCTTGGGCGTGGTCGAGCTGACGGTGGCGCTCCACCATGTGTTTGAGACGCCCCGCGACCGCCTCATCTGGGATGTCGGGCACCAAGCCTATCCACATAAGATTCTGACCGGACGGCGCGACCGCATCCGGACCTTGCGCCAAGGCGGCGGCCTCTCGGGCTTCACCAAGCGCTCGGAGAGCGAATATGACCCGTTCGGCGCGGCCCATTCCTCGACCTCGATTTCGGCAGGGCTCGGCATGGCCGTGGCGCGCGATCTGGATGGTCGCAAGAACCATGTCATCGCCGTCATTGGTGATGGTGCTATGTCGGCCGGCATGGCCTTTGAAGCGATGAACAATGCAGGCGCCATGCATTCGCGCCTCATCGTCATTCTGAATGACAATGACATGT
>CAWUNF010000238.1:0-3415 GCA_963923195.1 uncultured Hyphomicrobiales bacterium
TGGCATGGTGATCCGGAATATTCGCGCCTCGCCAATGCGGCCAAAGCCATCAAGGCAGCCATTGCGCCTGACGGCAGACGCGCCAATACACTCTGCCTCATGATTGACGGCGATGTTGGGCGCACAATGGGCCGCCTGCTGCAAGATGAAGAAGGTGTCGAGGGCGCAGTCGTTTCCATCGACGGCGTGCAGCTCCAAGAACTTGATTATGTCGATATTGGTGAATTGATCTCGCCACCCGGCGTCGTGCCCGTGGTGATCAAATCGCTGCTCTTCGACAATCCAGCCAATAATCTTTGAAGAATAACGGGAGAATAAAATGAGCACTGAAAAGCCACGCTATGGCGTCGATCCTTATCTCGATTGGGTAGAGCGCGAAGGTCTCCCCGTTCACGAAGATTATGGTGTCGATCTCTTCTCGGTCGAAACAAAGCCTTGGGCGCGTTATGGCGTGAAAGGCGCTGCCGTTCATCTGAAGGGCCGCGGCGATTTCGCCAATATGTTCCTCTTCGACATTGGTCCGGGCCAATCAACTGCGCCACAGAAGCATCTTTATGAAGATGTCATCTATGTGCTCGAAGGCTCAGGCTCGACGCAGATTGAATTTGATGATGGCACGAAGCGCTCATTTGAATGGGGCCCGAAGAGCCTCTTTGCGATTCCGCTGAACGCCAAGCACCGTCACTTCAACGGCTCTGGCCGCGAGCGCGCTTTGCTCGTCTCCACCACCAATCTGCCGATGATCTTGAACGTCTTTCATGATGAAGATTTCGTCTTCAACACCAACCGCGATTTCATGGCGCGTGCTGGCAAGCAGGGCTATTTCTCGGGCGAAGGTGATCTCATCACGGTCCGTCCGGGCAACCATATGTGGGAAACGAATTTCGTTCCCGATCTCGCCGGCATCGAGCTGAAGAGCTGGGGTGATCGTGGTGCGGGCGGCACGAACATCATGTTCGTGCTGGCTGATGGCATTATGCATGCGCATATTTCAGAAATGCCGGTTGGCACTTACAAGAAGGGCCATAAGCATGGACCCTCTTTCCATGTCATGTGCGTCACCGGCCACGGCTATTCGCTGCTCTGGTATCCGCATGAAAAAGATTTCATCCGCATTGATTGGAAGCACGGCACGGTCTTCCCGCCAGCAGATCAGCAATTCCATCAGCACTTCAACACATCCACTGAGCCCGCGCGCTATCTCGCAACGGCGGTTGGTGGCCTGCGCTACCCGACCATGCTGTCGCAGCGCCGCTCGCTCTTGGGCGTGAATGGTGAAAAGGGCGCGGTCTCGCTCTCCATCAAGGAAGGCGGCGACCAGATCGAATATGAAGATCAGGATCCGCGCATCCACCGCGAGTGGCTCGAAGAGATGAAGAAGAACGGCGTCACGCCGAAAATGGACAAGTTCAACGTCGCCCAGTGATGGACTGACCTGATCTTGTGACCTTCTAAAGGGGCCTTCGGGCCCCTTTTTTCTTGAGGCTAGCCATCGCCAAACTCCTCCCCTAAACTCGTGCTCATCCGCACCGGCGCAAGACCGGGCGATCAGGGAGGAGATTATGGGATTTTCGAGCTGGCGTGGCACGCTTGGCATGGTGCACCCGACATTGCGTCCGGGTTCGACGGAAGAATTCATCCGCCTCGCACCAGAAGGCATTGGCGTCATCCCAATGTTTTTGAACATTAGCCGCGGCACGCGCGATGAATTCGAAAAAGTCTTCGCTGCTTATGAGGATCAAATTAAAATTTGCGCGGATGCGGGCTGTGATCTCATCCACCCGTCTGGCGCGCCGCCCTTCATGGTGCAAGGTCTGAAGCGCGAAGCGGAAATCGTCAAAGGCTGGGAAGAGAAATTCGGCGTGCCGATTTTCACCTCGGGCCAAAACCACATCACCGCTATGCGCGCGCTCGGCGCCAAGTCGATTGTGGGAGCAACTTACTTCCCCGGTGACATCAACAACACTTTCTCGCGCTATTTTCAGGATGCCGGCTTTGACGTGAAATGCATGGCGGGCATTGACGTGCCGTTCGACCGCGCGCAGGAGCTCTCCGGCGAACAGGTCTATGGCCATATTAAAAAGGCCTTCTTGAAAGCAGGCGGTGGTGACGTGATTTATATGCTCGGCTCTGGCTGGCGCGTGCTCAACATCATTCATCTGCTTGAGCAAGATCTCGGCGTGCCGGTTATTCATCCCGTGCCTGCGCGCGTGTGGGAAGTGCAACGCCGCTTGCACATCAATGAACCCAAAGCGGGCTACGGCAAAATTCTTGAAACCATGCCACCGCTGCCGAAGTGAACCCGCACGTCATTGCAAGCGAAGCGAAGCCATCCAGCCATTTCCGGCATTTTCTGGATTGCTTCGTTGCTTTCGCTCCTCGCAATGACGACTTGAATGACGAAGGAGCCTATCCATGAATCGTCGTGAATTGATTGCAGGCCTGACTGTGACCGCGCTTCCACTGCCAAGCTTCGCGCAAGAAAGCGTGGAAAGCTTCTACAAGGGCAAGACCATTCAGCTCATCGTGCCGACCTCACCCGGCGGCATTAATGATATTTCCGGACGCTTGGCTGCGCGCCATCTTGGCCGCTACATTCCGGGCAATCCGAACATCGTCGTGCAAAATGTGCCCGGCGGCGGCGGACTTGTTGCTGCCAACAAACTCTACAACACGTCGGATCGTGACGGCTCTGTCATCTCCATGATCCAGCGCGGCACCATGCAATTGCAGATCCAAGGTAATCCGAACGCCAAATTCGATCCGCAAAAATTCACCTGGCTTGGCTCGCTGTCATCCTATGCGGATGACGGCTATCTGCTCCTCGTCAATGATGATCATCCGGCAAAAAGCGCAGCCGATCTGCGCAAACCCGGCATTGTCGCCAAACTCGGCGGCGACCAACCGGGCTCGACCAATCTCACCTTTGCAATCATCGCCAAAACAGTGCTCGGCATGAATATTGATGTCGTGCGCGGCTATCCCGGTGCGGCACCCATGTTCCTTGCGATGGAACGGCGCGAATTGGACGGTCAGGTGATTGGCTATAATTCCGTGCGCGCGGGCCAGCCTTCGCTCTGGAACAATAAAAAAGTGCGCCCGCTCATTCAATTTGGCCGCATCACGCGCTTAGCCGCTTTGCCAGATGTGCCCACAGGCCGCGAACTCGCAACCGATGCACGTATGCGCGCTTTGGTCGAATTTGCTGAACTGCCTTTCTTCATGGCGCTGCCTTTCCTCGCACCACCCGGTGTGCCGGCAGATCGCGCGGCCGCCTTGCAAAAAGCCTTTGTTGAAATGGTGAAGGACAAGGAATTCATCGCCGATGCTGAAAAGGTGAACATTGAATTGTCACCGATCGACGGCAAAGGCGTGCTTGATCTCGTCAAACGCGCCGCTGACACGCCGAAAGACG
>CAWUNF010000239.1:0-3402 GCA_963923195.1 uncultured Hyphomicrobiales bacterium
CCGACCCACATGCCG
Organism: uncultured Hyphomicrobiales bacterium; assembly: GCA_963923195.1. GTDB lineage: Bacteria > Pseudomonadota > Alphaproteobacteria > Rhizobiales > Beijerinckiaceae > Terripilifer. The sequence continues at coordinate 16 of CAWUNF010000239.1, forward strand.
ATGATGTGCCCACCACCAAAGCTGCAGATCATTGGTTGCCCGTTGATCAATATATTGGCGGCATTGAACATGCGATTTTGCATTTGCTCTATTCGCGTTTCTTTGCACGCGCCATGAAGGCCACAGGGCATTTGAGTGTGAAAGAACCTTTTGCAGGCCTCTTCACGCAAGGCATGGTGGTGCATGAGACCTATCGTGCCGCTGATGGCACATGGCGCACCCCGGGTGAGATTCGTATTGAATCAACACCCGAAGGCCGCAAGGCTTTCGACCTTTCAAATGGCGCAGCTATTGACATTGGCGCCATTGAAAAAATGTCCAAGTCGAAGCGCAACACGGTTGATCCTGATGAAATCATCGGCAGCTATGGTGCGGATACGGCACGTTGGTTCATGCTCTCCGACTCGCCCCCCGATCGTGACGTGATCTGGAGCGAAGAAGGCGTGCAAGGCGCCTCGCGCTATGTGCAGCAAATCTGGCGCTTGGTTCATGAAATGCGGGAATTGTCGCAAGGGGCGGCGCTGCCGAGCGGCACTTTGGATGAGCGCGCCACCAGCGTCCGCAAAATCGTTCATGGGCATTTGATGAAGGTCGAAGAGCATATTGAGCGGCTTCGCTTCAACACGGCCATTGCTGAAATCCGCAAAATGACCAATGCCCTCTCGGCATCCATTGCGGCCATTACTTCGCCCGATCAGATCAATGACAATCTGCGGCAGGCCTATCGTGAAGCCTTGGATTTCATGATCCAAATGTTCGCGCCCATGATGCCGCATCTGGCTGAAGAATGCTGGGCCGTAGCTGGGCATGAGAATTTGGTCTCAGAAGCAGCCTGGCCCCAACTCGACCGCGCCTTGGCGGCCGAGGACAGGATTGTTATACCTGTGCAGGTCAACGGCAAGAAACGTGCGGAGCTCGAAATCGAGCATGATGCCGATGCAGCGCGCGTGGAAGCTGAGGCACTTAAGCTGGAAGCGGTGGCCCGTGAACTCAACGGCCGGGCGCCGAAGAAAGTGATCATCGTTCCGAAAAGGATCGTCAATGTCGTGGTCTGACCGCACAAGCCGCTTCGGCCTCGTCCTCGCGCTGATCTTACCTGTCATGGGCTGTTTCAAGCCTATGTATGGCGGCGTAGAAGGCGCGGCTTTGCAAAATGAGCTGCAGGCCATTGCCATTGATCCGATTCCAGATCGGACGGGCCATTATCTGGCCAATGAGCTGCGCTTTTTGTTGAATGGCACAGGCTCAGAAGTGAAGCCGAAATACCGCCTGCAAATTACACTTCGTGAGCGCGTTCAAGCCTCGCTTGTTGATTCGACCAGCCAGCGCGCCTCTGCGGGCTCAATCATCATTGATGCGGATTATCGACTGATCCCAGCGCAAGGTGGTGCCCCGATTGCCAAAGGTGTCGCCTTCACTTTCGCCTCTTACGACCGTAGCAGCCAGCGCTTCGCCAATATCCGCGCCGCGCGCGATGCCGAAATTCGAGATGCGCGCACGCTTGCAGAGCAAATTAAGACACGCCTTGCGGCTGATCTGGGCCGTTAATGGTTGCGGTTCGCCATTGGGACGCCGACAAGCTTCTGGCGAAGCCGCAATCGCATCTTGTCTTTTATCTCTTCTTTGGTGCTGACACGGGCCTCGTTAATGAGCGCCTGCGCCATGTTCTGCGCCAATCGATTGATGATCCCAATGATGCCTTTCAGCTCGTCCGTATTGATGGAGATGAGCTCGCGAGCGAAACGGGGCGTCTTGCCGATGAATGCAACACGATTGGGCTCTTCGGTGGCCGCCGCGCTATTTGGGTGAAAGCAGGATCGCGCAACATTGTGCCAGAACTTGAAGCCGTCATGGATATGGAGCTCAAGGATACGGTTGTGCTTGTTGAGGCGGGTGCGCTGAAGCGTGACTCAGCTTTGCGCAAGCTTTTTGAGAAAGAACGTCACGCAGCCGCCATTGAATGTGCACATGATAGTCCTGAACAATTGCGCGCACTGATTGTCGAAAATGCCCGTAAATCGGGGCTTTCTATTGATCGCGAAACAGCAGACCTGCTTGCCCATTCACTGGGTGCCGATCGCCTAACAACGCGTCTCGAATTAGAAAAGCTTTTGCTTTACAAACATGGTGACACAGAAATCACTAGCGATGATATTGAAGCTGTCATTGCTGATGCCTCTGCACTCAATCTCGATGCTGCCCTCAATGCAGCTTTCTCTGGCCGATTAGATCTGGTTGATGAAACCGTTGCGCAAGCGCTTGCCGCTGGCAATGATGCTGGCATGTTGATTGGCATGGCATCGCGCTATGCTGTGATGTTGCACCGGGCGCGGCTAGATGTTGAGCGCGGTGTTCCGCGCGAGACTGCTTTGGAAAAAGCAACGCGCAAAGCCTTTATGTTCCCACGCAAGGAAATATTGGCAGCACAATTCGACCGTTGGTCAGCCGCAGCCTTAGCCCGCGCCATTGAAATTTTAGGCGCGGCACTCAGCGATACGCGCAAAGATGCGCGTCTGGCCGAACCTATCGCCATTCGCGCCTTTTGGACTTTGGCCAATGCAGCGCGGCGAGCGCGCTCTTAAGATTTCAAACGCTGACAAAGCGCATCGAGCTGTTCCAGTGACGAATAATGAATCGTCATAGAGCCCGCTTCGCCATGATGTGAAATCTCGACATTCATGCCGAGCACATCATTCAAAGCTTTTTCCAGCGCCCGCGTATCCGCATCTTTCGGCGCCTTCGGCTTCAAAGCATCGGCGCTTTTCTTACTCAATGGTCCGGATGGTTTTGTCGGCTCAGCGGCGAGCTTTTCAACATCTCGGACCGAGAGACCTTCAGCCACAATCCGTTTCGCAACCGATTCGGCATTTTCCATCGTGAGAAGGGCGCGGGCATGGCCGGCTGATAACAAGCCATCTTTCAACATTTGCCGCACAGATTCGGGCAATTTCAGAAGGCGCAGCGTATTGGCGATATGACTGCGGCTCTTACCGATGATTTTGGCCAGATCAGATTGCGAATAGGCATATTCATTCGCCAATTGTTCGTAGCCGAGCGCTTCTTCAATCGCATTGAGATCGCTGCGCTGGACATTTTCGATAATGGCAATTTCAAGCGCCTGCTTATCGTCAGCCTCAATGATGACGACCGGCACTTCATGGATGCCCGCCTTTTGTGCCGCGCGCCAACGCCGCTCACCCGCGATGATTTCATAAGCATCGGCAAGGCGCGGATTGGGGCGCACAACAAGCGGTTGGATGACACCCTTTTCGCGAATCGAATCCGCAAGTTCGGTCAGATTTTCATCATCAAAGCTACGGCGGGGATTACGCGGGCTCGGCCGGATGAATTCAATCGGAATGCGCTTTTGCCCTGTTGAGGGGGTAC
>CAWUNF010000240.1:0-3402 GCA_963923195.1 uncultured Hyphomicrobiales bacterium
AGATCCTCTCTGGTCTCGTGGGCTCGGAGATGTGTATAAGAGACAGAAGAAATAGCGCATCTGATCGACGCCGTAATGATCGGCCAGCGTGAATGGATCGATCACATTGCCGACAGACTTTGACATTTTCTCTCCGCGATTGAAGAGAAAACCATGCACGACAATTTGGCGGGGCAGCGGCAAATCAGCCGACATCAAGAAGGCAGGCCAGAAGATCGCGTGGAAGCGCGTAATGTCCTTGCCAATCACATGCGCATCGCATGGCCAATATTTTCCACGCGGGCCTGACAGGTCCGGGAAGCCCGTTGCAGTGATGTAATTGGTCAGCGCATCAACCCACACATACATGACATGCTTGGGGTCATTGGGAACTGGAATGCCCCAATTGAACGTTGTGCGGCTGATCGAGAGATTATTCAAGCCGCGTTTCACAAAGGCGACGATCTCATTCTTGTATTTTTCAGGCGTGATGAAATCTGGATGCGCCTCATAATGCGCAAGCAATTTGTCACCATAGGCTGAGAGCTTGAAAAAATAGCTTTCTTCCTTCACCCATTCGACCGGCGTGCCGGTCGGCGCAAACTTTTGACCATCACGTTCGGTGAGCTCGCTCTCATCATAATAGGCTTCATCGCGGACCGAATACCAACCTTCATATTTGTCGAGATAAATGTCGCCCTTGGCGAGCATACGGTTCCAGATTTCCTGAACCGATTTTTTATGACGCTCTTGCGTTGTGCGCACGATGTCATCAGCACGCGCATTGAGCTTTTCGCCCATTGCTTCAAATTGTGCAGCGGTGCGATCAGCCAGTTGCAAAGGTGTGAGGCCTTCGCGCGCCGCCGTCTGCTGCATCTTTAAGCCATGCTCATCCATGCCCGTGACGAAGAGAACATCCTTGCCATCAAGGCGGTGGAAACGCGCAATCGCATCGGTCGCAATGCGCTCATAGGCATGGCCGATATGGGGCGCACCATTGGCGTAAGGAATGGCCGTGGTGATGTAGAAAGTCGGGCGCGCACTCAAATCGCAAATCCTAATTTAAAGGGCCAGCGCGCTCAGGAGCGAGCAACGCGGGTGGCGTCGGCGAGATCGGCGAAAATCGACAGGATCAAGGGTCGTCTGTCGAGGTTGAACGCTTCGGTTTCCCGCGCGGATGCGGCGATCTTTTCCCATACCTGCGCATAGGCTGCAAGGCGCGCCGCCCCCACACCTGCATTGGCGCGCACAGTCGCGTCAATCCAGTCAAAAACCGCTGTTAGCGTGGTTTCAAAATCCTCTTGGCCCTCGCGCCCCGTGAGCGTATCGGCCAAATCATGAACCGCGAGCCAATCCACCTCTGGCAGGCGGGTCAAAAGCCCATCGAGCTTTTGCGCCAAAGCAAGGCCAGAGCCATCCAGCAGACGCATGGCCTCGCGCACAGAGCCTTGTCCGCGCTGCGCTGCGGCTTCCAATTCTGAGGCTTTCATCTGAGCCCAAGGAGCGCCTGCGCCTTTGAGGGCCTGCACCACATGATCAGTGGAGAGAGGTTCGAGCGTCAGCAATCGTGCACGCGAGCGAATGGTGGGGAGAATGTCCGCCGGGCGATGCGCGACCAGCAAGAAGAGCGAACGTGCCGGCGGCTCTTCAATCAGTTTCAAAAGCGCATTGGCGCTTTCTTTGTTGAGATCATCAGCAGAATCGAGAATGGCCACACGCCAACCGCCCTCACCCGCTGCTTGATGAAAGAGATCAATCAATCTCCGAACTTCGTCGGCCCGGATGCGCGTGTAATGTTTTTTGGTCTTTGGGTCCCATTCACGACGCGTCAGCAAAAGATCGCCATGCGAGAGCGCAGCAATTCGTTTGGCGACTGGATGATGGGGATCAACCGAGAGATCTGTCGCATCCTGCACAGCCGCTTCATTCGGATCAGGATGCGCCAATACAAAGCGCGCGAAATGCCAAGCAAGTGTCGCTTTGCCAATGCCTTCACGCCCGCCCAAAATCCAGGCCTGGGGCAAGCGCCCTGCCCGATAAGCATCCAAAATCTGCGCTTGCGCGCGATCATGCCCAAAAAGCCTCAGCGTTTCACGCGGATGCGGCGCTTCGAGAAAGCGATCACTCTCGGGCGGGGCTTCAATGTCTTTGGCGCGGGCCATTAGCTCTGGCCTCCGAAGAAGCGCTGCTCAACAATGCGCCAAATATCATCAGCAATCACGTCCGGTGGACGGCTCGCGTCAATCATCACGCAACGCTTCGGGTTCTTCTCGGCAATCGCACGGAAGGCCTTGCGCAGACCTTGGTGAAATTCAATCGCCTCAGATTCAAACCGATCCGCCTTACCATTGCCACGACGTGCATCGGCACGCGCAAGCCCCTCTTCGGCTGGCAGATCAAGAATGAAGGTGAGCTCCGGCATGGTGGAGCCAACCGCGAGCTTTTCAAGTCCGTCGATGAAAGCTTCTCCCAAGGCACCACCTTGATAGGCGCGTGTGGAATCCGCAAAGCGATCGCAGATCACATAAGCTCCGCGCGCGAGCGCCGGGCGAATGAGCTTGTCGAGATGATCAATCCGCGCAGCGGAAAAAATCATCGCTTCAGAAGCGGGCGTGAGCTTTTCCGCGAGACCTTCGAGCAGCACTTTGCGCAAAGCTTCCGCATTGGGTGTGCCGCCGGGCTCACGTGTTGCTACACATTCGAGGCCACGCGCGCGCAGGCGCTCAACGAGACGAGCGACTTGCGTCGATTTCCCCGCACCTTCGCCGCCTTCAAATGTGATGAAATGTCCGTGCTTGCCCAAAACGCGATCTCGGATTCGTTGCCGCCCCGAAACTAGGGCCCCAAGCCCGTGAGGCCAAGCTCATGTGCCCCATCTGGCATGAGAGCGACCCAATTACCCTCACTAAATGCGGGGTTCGGTGCGCAGTTTTATCGGATCAGGCCCAAAGACATAGGGCGTGGGGGTGGAAGCGGCATGGATGCTCCCATTGACGATGGCACAGCTTTGGCGACGGCCGTGACCTGAGGCGCAGGCGCCGATGGCGCTGGAACTGTGGCCTGCGCAACCTGGACCGGTGCAACCAAGGGTGCTGGACGCGCCCCTGGCAAAAGGCCAATGGCAATGGGACGACGCACAGGCAAGGCCGGGATCAGATCATCCTCATCAATCTCGTCGAGAGCATCAGCCGCATTTTGTTCTGGCTGTGCTGGACGCAGAGCCGCAGGCTTTGGCTCCTCAGAGCGCGAGAAAAGTGAGGCGACAGTCGTTGTCTTTTCATCACGAGCTGGTTTTTCTTCCGTCTCCGCGACCATCACTGGAGAGCCCTGCGGCGTGCCATCGAGCGTGGCGGGCTTCCCATCATCGCGCAATGTAGCCATCAAAATCTGATCATCCGAACCGCCGAGGCCAGCAGGCTTCAC
>CAWUNF010000241.1:0-3398 GCA_963923195.1 uncultured Hyphomicrobiales bacterium
GTGTGTCGCAGCAATTGAATGGCGGCGTCGGCTTCTTGCTCAAGAAGAACAAGGTTGATGTGATTTGGGGTGAGGCTGTCATCGACAAGCCCGGTCAGGTCACCGTGTCGAAGCCGAAGAAAGCGGCCGTGCAGCCGCAAAACCCTTTGCCGAAGGGCACGCTGGGTGAGGGCACCTATCAGGCAAAGAATATCATTGTCGCAACAGGCGCGCGTCCGCGCGTGCTGCCGGGCATTGAACCAGATGGCAAACTCATCTGGACCTATTTTGAAGCTATGGTGCCGCCGGAATTTCCGAAGTCGCTCATCGTCATGGGTTCGGGCGCGATTGGTATTGAATTTGCGAGCTTCTATCGCACAATGGGTTGCGATGTGACGGTTGTTGAAGTCATGCCGCAGATTTTGCCCGTTGAAGATGCTGAGATCGCAGCTCTCGCGCGTAAGCGGTTTGAGAAAGCCGGCATTAAGATCATGACCTCCACCAAGGTCAGCAAAGTTGATAAAAAAGCCAATAGCATTGTCTGTACGCTCGAAGATGAGAAGGGCAATAAGTCGACGCTTGAGGCTGAGCGTTTGATTTCTGCCGTTGGCGTTGTCGGCAACATCGAAAATATCGGGCTCGAAAAGCTTGGCGTGAAGACCGATCGCGGTTGCGTTGTGACCGATGGTTTGGGACGCACAAATATTCCGGGCGTTTATGCGATTGGCGATGTCGCCGGTCCGCCCATGCTGGCACACAAGGCCGAACATGAAGGTGTGATTTGTGTGGAAGGCATTAAGGGATTGCATGTTCATCCGATGGATAAGGGCATGATCCCGGGCTGCACTTATTGCCATCCGCAAGTGGCAAGTGTTGGCCTCACGGAAGCAAAAGCCAAAGAGCAGGGGCTTTCAATCAAAGTTGGTCGCTTCCCCTTCATGGGCAATGGTAAAGCGATTGCATTGGGTGAGCCTGATGGTCTTATTAAGACGATCTTTGATGCTAAGACGGGAAAATTGCTTGGTGCACATATGATCGGCGCGGAAGTCACTGAGCTGATCCAAGGCTATGTGGTCGCCATGAATTTGGAGACGACGGAAGAAGAACTGATTCACGCGGTCTTCCCGCATCCAACGCTTTCAGAAATGATGCATGAGAGCGTGCTCGATGCCTATGGACGCGTGATCCATACTTAAGGTCGCGCTTCACGTTTCTTTGACGTCAAAATGAAATGTCCCTGTGGTGACGCAGGGGCATTTTTTTATGCGGCTTTTGACGGAACTTTCAGCCTTCGTTACAGTTAGTGTCGTCAATTGCCGCGCCGCATCGTTCCGTGAAAGCATTTTTTCATGCCAGATCAGGTTCTCCCATTTCGTCTTGAGCCCCAAAGCGGTGCCACAGCGCGCATTGGGCCAGATGATATGTCGCCTGATCCGGGTCTTTTACTTGCCTCAATTACATCTTTTCGTGCAGCACTGATGAGCGCGCCAACGCCCTATATGGTTTTTACCAAAGAGGGCGCGACCGTTTTGGTGAATGAGTCTTTTGTACGCGCCACGGGTTATGATCTTGGTGATCTTCCTGACATTCGTGCCTGTCTTGAAAAAATGCGGCGTGTCTCAGACCAAGAAATTGAATCTGTCCATGCTGGGTGGTTGCGGGCGCAATCGCAAGCCTCCTCGAAAGAGATCACCGTATGGACGGCTTGGGATGAACGTCTTGTTTGGCGTATTCAGACCAGTGACCCGTTGATTTGGCCTGATGGCCGTACCGTCATCATCCAATCTATGTTTGATTTAACGGAGCAAAAACGGCTCGAAGAGACATTACGACGCAATCAAGATGAAATGCGCGTTCGTTTAGCAGAATTGGAATCGCTTTATTCCTCCGCGCCTTTAGGTCTTGGCATGTTGGATCGTGATCTCAAATTTGTGCGCGTCAATGATGCGCTTGCTGATATGAATGGCGTCGCGCTCCAAAAGCATATTGGACAATTTGTTTTTGATATTGTGCCTGACCTTCAAGGTCAGGCTGAGAAACTTTTACGTGGAGTTTTGAATTCTGGCGAACCCGTCCGCGATATTGAATTTCGGGGCGAAACCCAACGCGCTAAGGGCGAGCAACGTGATTGGCTTGAACAACTCTATCCATTGCGCGATTCAATGGGTGAGATTGTTGGCATTGGAATCATTTGTGAAGATATTACTGAGCGCAAAAGCACGGAACAACATATTCGCACGCTGCTGAGTGAATTGGCGCATCGGTCCAAGAATCTTTTGACCGTGATTCAAGTTATGGCGCGTCGTTCAGTCAGCCCGGAATTATCGAGCTCAGAATTTGTCGATAGTTTTATTGAGCGCCTGTCCGGCTTGGCGCAATCTCACGACTTGCTGGCACGTGAGGATTGGCGCGGCATTAGTATGCAGGAATTGGTGACCTCGCAGATTGGCCATCTCAATTCTGATTTAAGTTCACGCCTTTTTACAGATGGGCCGGATCTTATTTTGACGCCGGTGGCCGCGCAAAACCTCGGCATGGCCGTGCATGAACTTTCCACCAATGCGGTGAAATATGGGGCGCTCTCGGTTGATGGCGGTGAAGTTCATATTTCCTGGGCCGTGTTCAAGGATGAGGCAGGGCGCGACCGGCTTCGCCTGTCTTGGGTGGAGCGTGGCGGGCCCAAAGTGGTGGAGCCAAGCCGGCGCGGATTTGGCCGTTTTGTGATTGAGGCCATAGCGGCGAGGGCGCTATCTGGCGCAGTTGATTTGCGCTTTGATCCCGAGGGTGTGTCTTGCACCCTCGAAGGGGCGGCGGATTCCACAGTCATTGCGCAGCGCTCCCCTCTGGCTGAGGCCTCTCTCGCGAGTTCGGGCTTGGCGTAAGCGAGGTTCGAGGGTAGACCACAGGGGGCAAACCAAAGAGACGGCTATGGCTGTTGTTTTCGACCTGTTGAATGATGATCCGCGCAAAAAGGGAGAGGCCGCTGCCCCGCGCCACCCTGAAAAAGCGCATCGCCCCGATAATCCGGTTGCGCGCAAGCCTGATTGGATTCGCGTGAAGGCTCCGGGCTCGCCCAAATGGGCGGAGACCCATCGCATCGTCAAAGAACATGGTCTTGTCACCGTCTGCGAAGAAGCGGGCTGCCCCAATGTTGGCGAGTGCTGGGAGAAGAAGCACGCAACCTTCATGATCATGGGCGACACATGCACGCGCGCTTGCGCCTTTTGCAATGTGAAGACGGGTCTGCCTAATGCGCTTGATCCGCATGAGCCAGCTCATATTGCCGATGCTGTGTCAAAATTAGGCCTTGAACATGTCGTCATCACCTCTGTCGATCGTGATGATTTGGCGGATGGGGGCGCAGAACATTTTGCGCAAGTGATCCGCGCCATTCGCGCGGCATCGCCCAAAACAACGAT
>CAWUNF010000242.1:0-3397 GCA_963923195.1 uncultured Hyphomicrobiales bacterium
CCTCCAGCCTTAGGAGACTCTAAAATGGCAAAGGGTTCAAGCGCCGCTTTGTCGCCGTCGCTTAGGCGCTTTTGAGCGTGGCCAGCAGCGCACGGTGCATGGCCTCATTGCCAGCGCAAACCGAGCCTGTTTCGAGCAGCCGGTCTTGGCCATCGGCATCCGACACATAGCCGCCGGCCTCTTTCACCAAAACGGCGCCTGCGGCCATGTCCCATGCTGAGAGGCCGCGTTCCCAATAGCAATCGAGCTGGCCGGCCGCGACCATTGCCAGATCAAGCGAGGCTGCACCCATGCGGCGAATATTGCCGCATTTGGCAATGACAGCGCCGAGTTCTTGCTTGAAACGCGGGTGGAGATGGGCGCGGGCCAGCGGGGGAATGCCACAAGCCACCAAAGCATCAGCGAAATCGCGGCGCTCTGCCACGCGCAGGCGACGATTATTGTGCCAAGCGCCTTGGCCTTTTTCGGCCACATACATGTCATCAGTCGCCGGATTATAGACGAGGCCCGCGATCAATTGCCCTTCGCGCTCCAGCGCCACAGAAATGGCAAAGACGGGAATGGCGTGCAGGAAATTGGTCGTGCCATCGAGCGGGTCGATGATCCAGCGGTGCGTCTTGTCAGAGCCCTCAACCGTGCCGCCTTCTTCCATCAAAAAGCCATAGCCGGGGCGCGCTTTGTTCAATTCTTCAAACAGGACTTTTTCGGCGCGCTTGTCGGCGGCTGAGACGAAATCGCCCGGACCTTTGACCGAAACCTGCAGATTTTCGATCTCGCCCAGATCGCGCTTCAGGCCGCGCCCAGCCTTTACGGCGGCGGCGGTCATGACATTCATCAAAGCAGAGCGGATCATTGGGTGGGGTCTTTCCGGGCGTGTCGGGTTCGGGCAGAGGTCTTAAACCTTGGGGGCTTGGGTCACAACCCTTTAAGGGCCCACGAATTGCTGCACAGCCTCATCGACCTCGCGCCTCTGGGCGGGTGTGAGCGTGCCAAGTGTCTGGTCGAGCCATTCATCATTGAGCCCGACCGCACGGGCCAGCAAATGCCATTTCATGGCTTCTGTGAGGTTTTTCTCCACGCCACGGCCCGCGACCAGCAGGCGGGCAAGGCGGTTCATGGCAATCGGATTGTTGCGCCAGGCCGCCTTGCGGAAGAGCTTGGCGGCACCCGCCTCGTCCTTTTCAAGGCCTGTGCCATTGAAAGTCATAATGGCGAGTTCAACAATGGCGGCAGAAATATTGTCATCGGCCGCGCGGCGCATCCATTTGGCCGCTTCAGGCAAATTGCGCTCGCTGCCTTTGCCTTCTTTCAGAAGGACAGCGAGCGAATAGGCTGCATCTGCGCTGCCACCTTCCGCGGCTTTGCGGAATTGATCAGCGGCGAGACGAAAATCTTGAATCTCATTTTCAAGCGTCAACACACCCAAATTATACCAAGCACCGGGGTGGCCTTTGGCGGCGGCTTTTTCAAACCATTGTTTGGCGGCAGCTTTATCTTGCGCCATGCCTTCGCCGCGCAGAGCTGCGAGCGCGACAGCAAAAAGCCCATTGCGGTCACCACGCTCCGCGGCAAGCTTGTACCAGTGCAAAGCCGCATTGAGATCGCGCTTCACGCCGCTGCCGTCACGATAGATTTCTCCAACCAATGTCATTGCAGCAGCATCATTGCGATTTTTTTCAATGCGCTTCATGGCCTCTTGAAAAGCGGAGCGGAAATAGCCGCGCTGATAAGCGCCATAAGCCAGATCAGCACCGGGCTTATCTGGCCCTTTGGTGGCCGGCAGCGTTTGGGGCTGAAACAAAGGCATGAGCCCGCTTTGCAGCGTGTTGGGGGCTTGTGGTGCTAGCTGCGGGGCGCTGCGCAAGGTTTGCGCGCCAACAGATGCAGGCAAAACCAAGATGAGAAGCGCGAGCTTGAGAGCCTCACGCATCATCATTCACGCTCGCGCGCATTGGCATGGGCCTCAAGCAGGCTTTGCGCATCTTTCAGCGCAGCAGCGGGCCCGCGTGCATCATCCCAAATGGCTTCGCGCAGCGAGATGAAATCAGCGCCCGCTTTGGCAAGTGTGGCAACATCAGCCAATGTCGGTGCATGGGCCACGCAAGGCACATTGAAAATCTCAGCCCACCATGCGGCGCGCTCAGCAATCTGCTCGATGGGCGGCACATAGCCATCAGGGGCTGGATCGCCAAAGCTCACATAATCAACGTCAAATTCGCCTGCAATCATGGCATCATGTTTGGCGCGCACGCCACCAATGCCCAGAATACGATCTTCTTTTTTGAGCGCTTTGACCGCATCTGGCACAAGCTTTTCGAGCGTGTCAGGCGTGACGCGCAAATGGGCGCCATCAGCGCCAGCCCGCATGACGAGTGAGGGCGCATCAATGAGAAGCGCAACACCCGCAGGCTCTGTGACATCAATCAAAGCCTTCACAATTTTCTTGGCAGAATTTTCATCGCGCGCGGCAAGGGGTGCGAGTACACAAGCCACATCGCCAGCGCCCAAAGTCTCTTTCAATTTTTGCGGCCAATCTCCCGCCTCAGAAAGCGGCGGGAGCATGAGATAGAGACGTTGGGTGGTTTCGCTGCTCATTTGAAAAATCAGCCGCCCAGCTTTGCCATGAGTGCGTCGGAGATTTCAAAATTGGCATAGACATTTTGCACGTCATCATTGTCTTCGAGCGAGCCAATGAGCTTCAAAATCTTTTCGCCCGCTTCATCATCGACGCTGATCGTATTCTGCGGGCGCCAGACGAGCGCGCTCTTCTTGGCTTCGCCAAAGCGGGCTTCGAGCGCCTTTTGCACATCGCGCAGAGATTCCATCGAGGTGATGATTTCGTAAGTTTCGTCCTGCGTCACCACATCATCGGCGCCAGCTTCAATCGCGCCTTCCATCACATCATCTTCCGAGCCAATGGTCTTGGCATATTCGATGAGGCCAACGTGGTCGAACATAAAGGAGACGGCGCCGGTTTCTGCGAGCGAGCCGCCCGACTTGGTAAAGTAAGAGCGCACTTCGCCAGCGGTGCGGTTGCGATTGTCGGTGAGCGCTTCCACGATCACGGCGACACCGCCGGGTGCATAACCCTCGTAGCGCACTTCGTCGTAATTATCGCCTTCGCCACCGGCTGCCTTTTTAATGGCGCGCTCGATATTGTCTTTCGGCATATTTTCCGCACGCGCGGCAAGAATGGCCGCACGCAGACGCGGGTTCATCGCCGGGTCAGGCAGGCCGAGCTTGGCAGCCACGGTGATTTCGCGACCGAGCTTGGAGAAAAGCTTGGAGCGCACAGCGTCCTGCTTTCCTTTGCGGTGCATGATATTTTTAAACTGACTATGGCCTGCCATTGACGCCTCGGAAAATCGGCTGAAGTTGAGTTGGGGCGCTTATACGC
>CAWUNF010000243.1:0-3395 GCA_963923195.1 uncultured Hyphomicrobiales bacterium
GACGAGCACTTCTTCCGCGCGTTCGCGATATTTCATCCAGAGCTGCACCATATGCAGGCCCTTCACTTCGCGATTGCCAATGCGGATCGGCACATTGGCGGGGCGCCAGAATGATGGATAAATATATCCGGTCAGCCAAAAGTCTGGCGTTTCCCAAAAAGTAATGCGCTGTTCTTTGGTGGCGTCTGAGCGATAGACGGGATCAGCCGACATGTCGCATGAGGTAAAGTCTGGCGCATAGCGGTCGACATTGATGGTTCCAATATAGGCCGGATGTGCGGCTTGAATGCGGAAGTCACGCACATTGGGTGAGGTGAATGTCAGTTCGACATTGTCTTTCTCAGCGCAGAGCACCGGCACAGAACGATTGGCGACATTTACCGCAAGCTCATTGGGATTGATGCCCTCTTTCGGCGGCACAAATTCAGGCGCGACGGGCACAGGCGTTTTGACTGGCGGGCGCTGCGGGTTTTGTGCAAAAGCACTGGTTGCGGCGAGAGCAAGGCTCAGGGCAATCACATGGAGCTTCATGTCGATTCAATCTTTCTTTGACGAAGACGTCTGATTGGCGGCGGCCACGCTTTCCAATGTGGTGAGCACGGGCGGTGGTGCCAAGTCTTCTGGAATGGCACAGAGGCCGGTCTTTTTCAAAAAGGCGCCAAAGGCGGGGCTGGAAGTGAACACGGCAAAGGGGGCCGCCAAAACATAGCCCAGTGTGAGCGGCAAAGACCAGAGGATGAGTTTGGGCGCGAGTTCTGCGGCAATGGCAAAGAGAATGCAGCCGAAAACAATTTGCGGCCACAGGCCTTCCAAAGCTTCATCTAGGGTGAGCTGATGCGCATCACGAGATTGGCCGCTCCAAATCACCGAATGGCCGAAGGCGAGCCCAAGGATGAAAATGCCCGTACGCAAAGTGGTGGCCGCACCCAGCAGAAATGAGAAAAGCACTTCAAGCAGCGCGCCTGCAAAAAAGCGCAAGGCCCCACCATAGCGCGCCAAACCGCCGCGTGTGAGGGCAATGTCGAGAAAGCCCGCCAATTTGGGTGCGAGATAGAGACCCAAAAAGGTCAGATAAAAAGCAATGGCGGATTGCGTGGGAAAAAGCGCGAGATCTTCACCATCAAGTGGCTTTAGCGCGGCCAGCAAAAGAATCAGCGTGAAAGCGGGCACGCCGATAAACATCATGATGGCCCAGATGAGTTGGAAGCGGCTCATCGGTTCAATATTGGGCATATCGAGCAAGCGCCAATATTGCATATTGCCTTGGCACCAGCGCAGATCGCGTCGCGTGAATTCCAATAAAGTGGGCGGATTATCCTCAAATGAGCCGCTCTCTTCAGGCAGCACGCGGCACTCATAACCAGCGCGGCGCATCAACACGGCTTCCACTTGATCATGCGAGAGGATTTGTCCGCCAAGAGGTGGGCCACCGGGCAAAACAGGTAAGTGACATTCATCACGAAAAGGCGCGATGCGCACCAGCGCATTATGGCCCCAGAAAGGCCCGCAATCGCCCGCCCACCAAGCGCTGCCCATTGTATAGGGGCGCATGCCGTGACGCATGCCAAATTGAAACACGCGCGCAAAGCCTGATTGGGTTGGTGCGCCCACCACAAGACTTTGCAAAATGCCGAGCTTGGGATGAGCCTGCGCCATGCGCACCATGCGGCGAATGGTGTTGCCTGACATGAGACTGTCAGCATCGAGCGGCAGCATGAATTCGAAATCTGCGCCATAACGCTCGCAGAAATCGCGCACATTGCCGGCTTTGAAACCTTCATTGGTCTCGCGGCGGCGATAATGAAGGCGCGAGGCAAAGCGTGGATAGCGCGCTTTCAAATCTTCAAAGCGGCGCTCTTCTTCTAAAGCAACCAGCGCATCATTCGTGTCGCTCAAAATGAAAAAGGAGAAGAAGAGATCCTCTCCCGTTTTTTCAAGCGAGAGCATGAGTGTTTCGAGCCGCGCATAAGCGCGAGCCGGATCCTCATTGCGCAAAGTCATGGTGATGGCGGTACGGCTTTGCAGCGGCACAAGCTGGTCGCCCGCTTCCGCGAAAGGCGCCACCAGATCGCGGCCATCGCGGCGCAGATGCAAAAGCCACAGGCCGAGCAGCGCATTCCACACGCCCAGCACGCTCCAAGGTGCTGCAATGGCAAAACAGACGAAGATCAACAGATCAATCAGGCTCCAGCCTTGATTGCCCAAAATGGAGCCGAGCCAGTAAAGAAGCGCGAAATAGGTCGCAATGTTGAGAAAAGCCGCAGCGATCCGCCGGCGCGTCAGGACCGTAGCCCTTTGCAGGCCCGCGGGCGTCATCTTTGCGGCATGGCTGCTTTGCGACATGATGCCCTTTGGGGTGCGCCTTCAACTTTAGGCGCGGACAATAGTGGGTCGGTGGATGGTGGTCGAGACAAAATACGAAGGCGATGGCCTTGAGGGCCAAGCCCTTTGGTATACGGGCAAAGCAAAAGCTGAGCTGCGGCCTGTTGCCTTGCCTGATCCGGGCCCCGATGAAGCGCTCGTCCTCACACTCTGGTCCGGCATCAGCCGCGGCACGGAGCGGCTTGTGTATGAAGGCCGCGTGCCGCCCTCCGAATATGAGCGGATGAAAGCACCCTTTCAGGAGGGCGATTTTCCTTATCCCGTGAAATACGGCTATTGCGCGGTTGGGATCATCGAGCAGGGGCCAAAAGATTGGCTCGGCATTCCCGTTTTTTCGCTCCAACCACACCAAACGCATTTCGTCGCGCCGATTGATCGGCTTGTGCCTGTGCCAGATGGTCTGCCGCTGCGCCGGGCCGCACTCGCTGCCAATATGGAAACAGCGCTCAATGCGCTTTGGGATTCAGGTGCGGGCCCCGGTGATCGCATTGTGATCATTGGCGCTGGATTGGTGGGCCTGTTGGTGGCTTATCTTGCCACGCGCCTGCCGGGCGCTGAGGTGATCGTGGTGGATGTTGAGCCGCAGCGAGCAGCACTCGTGACGGCCATTGGTGCGGAATTTCGCACATCCGGCGCTTTGGCGGGTGATGCTGATGTCGTTTTTCACGCCAGCGCGACGGCGGACGGTCTTGCAACAGCTATTGACGCAGCAGGGCTTGAGGGCACGATTGTTGAATTGAGTTGGTATGGCGATAAGCCGGTCATGGCACCGCTCGGCGGCTCGTTCCACTCGCGCCGTTTGAAACTCATGTCTTCGCAAGTGGGCCATGTGGCGCCTCAGCGCCGGCCGCGCTGGACCTATGAGCGGCGTCTTGCCAAAGCGCTGGATTTGCTGCGCGATGATGTGATTGATCGCTTCATTACGGGCGAGGTTGCTTTTGCGACTTTGCCGCAAGATTTAGCGGGTATTTTCAACCCCTCTGCTCATGCGCTCGCAACCGTCGTGCGCTACT
>CAWUNF010000244.1:0-3364 GCA_963923195.1 uncultured Hyphomicrobiales bacterium
GAAGACCGGGATGTGCCCAGGGGTATGATCTTCCTACCCTTCTGCTATGCCGAGGCAGCAGCTAATCTTTTGACCAATCCGGCCCTCGATCCGGCCGGAAAAATCCCTGAGTTCAAATTCTGTGCAGCGCGGGCTGAAGCCGTGAAAAGCCAATAAAGACAAAGGCAGACCTCCCCATTAAGGGGTGGGGAGTCCCTTATAAGTCAATATTACGCTTATTTTGGGCGGTCTTTTTTAGAAACTGCGTAGAAATTACTCAACAATTACATGGTTTTGCGATACACAAATCTCTAGCTTATTTGCCAATCAGCGGCGCTAAGCAGGAGAGCCATTTGAAGGATCTTTCAATCCTTCTGGTTGAGGAGGCCCAAGATCTGAGACAGGCGGTACTGGCCTGCCTCGGACCATCGGGCGCTCGGATCGATGCGGTGAGTTCCATCACCGATGCGCGTCGTCGCCTTCAACGCATGCCTCCCAATCTGCTCATTTTAGATCCGGCCGCTCAAACTGAAGATGTTTTGAGCTTTCTTAGCGAACTCGACAGTTCGGCTATCGATACAATCATCCTCACCGATCAGATGGATGCGACAAGTCGGATCAATTTTTTTCAACGTGGTGTTTTGGATGTCATTCCAAAACCATTTGAAGAACGGGAATTCTTTTTGCGCGTTGGACGCTTTTACAAAGCAAAACGCCAAAATACTCTGCCTGCACAAATTGAAATGATGTGTGGCGCTGCTGTCTTGGATGTCACCAGCCGCAGCTTGCGCAACGGACGCAAAGCGCTCATCGCTTTAACAGGCAGTGAATTTCGCTTGCTGCATTTGCTGATCCAAAATGAGGGACGCGTGGTTGGTCGCCATGAAATTGCGCGCGCGGTCATGGGGCAGGGGCAAGATGCGACCAGCCGCTCCATTGATGTGATGATCAGCAAATTGCGCCGTAAACTCGAAGATATTGGATCTGAGCGGCATATTCGTAGCGTGCGCTCTGAAGGCTATATGTTGATTGACGAAGAGCGCAACACGCTACGTCCATCACGCTCTTCTTCTCTCTCACATGAAAGTCAGGATCTCGTCAGCACGACGTGAGCGAACAGACCATGACGGACAAAGACCCCACCAACATTACCCGTGCCCATCTTGCTGAAGCTGTTTGCAAGGCGACAGGCCTGCCGCGATCAGATGCCAGCGGATTTGTTGAGCTTTTTCTCGATTTGATCAGCGACAGTTTGTTGCGCGGCGAATCTGTGATGATTTCTGGCTTTGGCAAATTCCTTGTGCTGAAACGTGCGGCCCGCAAGGGTCGCAATGTGAAACTTGGTACAGATGTGATGATCGAGCCGCGCATGGCCATTGTCTTTAAGCCAGCGCCGGGTTTGGTCGCCAATCTGAATGGCGAGGCCACGGCGCGGCGTAAGAACATACCCTCAGCCGCTTAAATTTAGGCCGATTTGCTTAAAGGGTAAGCGCCTCGCAGTCATGTGGCTGCTCCGCAGCCGACTGTTAACGCTGCCTTGCGTCAAAAGCGGAGCTGGCATGCGCAAATGACCTGAGGCTTTGCGCTACCTCAATGGAAAATCCTCGCCATTCTGGTTGGATATCGGCGCGGCATCGTCTACAAGACGGCCCAATCTTTCAAAACTGGTGAGCGAATGACCGCTGCGTGGCAAACAAAATATGGCGGGCGCCGAGTGCGTCATGATCCTCCGACGATTGAGGAGGCTCTGGAAGCCGCCGAATGTTTCGCGGAAGGTCTGGACAATCAGATTGCGGTGGCTGCGCAGCTCATGGGCGTCAGTGAAGAGGAAGTGCGCGCCGTCGCGCAGCGCGCGCAGCGCCGCGCCACCACAATCCAGCGCGTGGCCCCGGCCACACCAAGCCCCTCAGGACGGGCGGTTATTGTGGAACGGCGCACGACGCGCCGGCGTATTGTCACGCCGGGGGCATGAAACTTTCGCCCATTTGCAGGCCTTGTCCTGATCGGCTAGAAAAAAGGTGGGTCTCGGCCCGCCTTTCTTTTTGCACCCGTAGCTCAGCTGGATAGAGCGTTGCCCTCCGAAGGCAAAGGTCGCACGTTCGAATCGTGCCGGGTGCGCCACATTTTTTGTCCGTTTGTTTTGAGTTGGTCTTTGATGAAAATTTTTTCACCGCTGGCTTTCATCGCCTGCCTCATTTTGGCGGGCTGCGCCAATAAAAGCACCACGGATATTCCGGTCGAAGATGCCGGTCAGGCCTTTCAAACGCGCTATGGCACCATTTTGAGCCACCGCCCGGTGAGTGTGCGCAGCGATTCCACACAAGCCATTGGCGGGGGCGCTTTTCTTGGAGGCGCTGCCAGCGCAGTCGTCGGGCAAACGAATGGCGCCATGCTGGGCGGGCTCGTTCTAGGTGGCGTGGCTGGCGAGCTCACTCATGATCTGCTCGAAATGGATAATGCAATTGAATATGTCATCGCATTTGGCGATGGCAAAACCATGATCATTGCGCAAATCCAGCGCTGGTATGAACCGGTCTTGCCAGAGGGCACACGCGTGCTCGTGCAATTTGGTGCGAAATCCAACCGCGTCATCTCAGCCGAAAGTCTCAAAAAGGAAATTGATCCGCCGCAAGAATTGCAGATCAAATCGGCAAAACCTGCAAAGGCGACACGATCGAAAAAATTATCTCCGCCGCAGCCCGCGCAAACAGCAGAAACTTCTATTTTACAAAACTGAAGCTTAGCGATAATAAGCTTCTGTCAAGTTCAAGTTTGCCTTGTGTTAGGTTTGTTCGAGTCCATGACAAGCGACAATAATAAAGAACCGAGCCCCAAAGAACGGCTCGCCCCAACTCTGCAAAAAAGCAAAGAGCAATCAAAGCCGCGCTCGCATGATTTTAAAGGCGAGGATTGGTATCAATCCGCCTTTGCGCGCTTTTCCGTCAGCAAAGCTGCGCGCGGCGATACGCTCAATCGCCTTCTGCCGCCCAAAAAATTTCCGGAATAAGAGCCAAGCCACTTCTGCAAGCGGCTGGGCCAGCGCAAACCAATCTCATCACACGTCGAGATTGGCAACGCTCAGCGCGTTTTCCTGAATGAACTCGCGGCGCGGTTCCACCACATCGCCCATCAGTTTGACGAAAATATCATCCGCCTCGACCGATTCCTTGATGCGCACTTGCAGCAGCGAGCGTACTTCGCGATCAAGCGTCGTCTCCCAAAGCTGCTCGGGATTCATCTCGCCCAAGCCTTTGTAACGCTGCATCTGGCTGATGCCCTTTTGGCCAGCGGCCATGACAGCCTCAACCAAATCGCTCGGGCCGGCAACCTGTGTCTCTTCTGCCTTGCGGGTAAACAGAGCGGGGCTTTCAAAGACTTCGCGCAA
>CAWUNF010000245.1:0-3357 GCA_963923195.1 uncultured Hyphomicrobiales bacterium
GCTTGCACGATTTCGCTTCCGTTCAGCTTTTGATGGTCGGCATTGACGAGATTGCCCAAGCCACATTGCTCTGCCCAATAGGCTTCGGGCTTATGCGCGAGCAAGCGACAGAAAGTTTCAAGCGTGGTCAGACCTTCACATTCCTGCGGAACGCGCAGTGGTCTGAAATTATCCGCTGGAACGGAGCCCGGCAGGGGCGACATTGCGGCACGCATGGCGGCATTGCGGCTTGTCACGCGTTCCGCGAGTTGTTCATCATCTGTGCGATAGCACCACGGACAAGATTGCCCCGGCACATAGCGCGCATCGCGCTGCTCTTCGGCTGTCAGCGGCGATAGACAGGCAAAACATTGCGCGGCATCGGAGGCATGAAGTGTTGGGTCAACGCCGACGCGTTGATCAAAGACAAAGCAATCGCCCTTGTAATGCGCGCCGCCGCAATCTTCGAAATATTTTAAGATTCCGCCGTCGAGTTGCAGCACATTGCGAAAACCCTGAGACTCCATATAGGGGCCAGCCTTTTCGCAGCGAATGCCGCCCGTGCAGAACATGACGATGGTTTCGTCTTTCATGTCTTCGGGGAGCTTGGCAACGGCTGCGGGGAAATCACGGAAATGATCGACACCTGCTGGCAGCGCATTTTCAAACGTGCCGAGCTTCACTTCATAATCATTGCGCGTATCGAGCAGCGTAATTTTGCGGCCCTCATCGAGCCAGGCTTTCAATTGCGCAGGTGCAATTTTGGGCGATGTGCGTTTGGCTGGATCAATCCCCGGCACGCCAAAAGCAATGATCTCGCGCTTAATGCGCACCAACATGCGCCGGAAGGGTTGATCGGCCGTGTAGCTATATTTCGCCGTTAGCGGCTCAAGACCGGGAATGGCGCGCAGGCGGCCCAACAGCGCTTCAATGGAAACGCTATCACCCGCCACGAAAAGATTGATGCCTTCCGTGCTGAGCAAAATCGTCCCGCGCAAATGTTTGGCGGCGCAGAAAGCCAGCAGGTCCGCCCGCAAAGCCTGCAAGTCTTGCAGCGGCGCAAAGCGATAGGCTGCAATATTGGTAATAGGCAGCGCGTTGGTGGTTTTGGCAGGGGAATTCATGGGCTCTTTATAGGGAAACGAGCCCGCGGGTCAACGAAATGGGCGGTGGATTTTTGCTCCGGGCCCGTCATTGCGAGGAGGGCGGTGGCCTGAGGCGGCAAACCAGAAGTCCCGCGTGCAATTTCTGGATTGCTCCGCTACTTTCGTCGGGACTGCATTGGAGAAAATCGATGATCGCTTACACCACGGTTGGTTCAAATGATTTGCCGAAGGCCATTGCCTTTTACAAAGAGCTGCTTGAAGGCATTTTCGGTGCCAAGGTCTTTTTTGAAGGCGAAGGCGGCACGGGTTGGTCAGTCGCACCCGACAAGCCGATGTTTGCTGTCTTGAAGCCTTTTAATAAAGAAAAGGCGACGGCAGGCAATGGCTCGATGATTTCGCTGGCCTGCGCCAATCCAGAACAAGTGCAAGCTTTGCACGCCAAAGCTTTGGCGCTTGGTGGCACGGATGAAGGCGCACCCGGTCCGCGCGGGGGCGGTTTTTATGCCTGCTATTTCCGCGATTTGGATGGCAATAAAATTGGCGGCTTCTGCATGGCGTAAGTTTTAAGGCCGCGTTGTGTTGCGCGCGGCCTGCATGATCCAATTGCGAAACGCGTCGAATTCATCGTCGCCGCGGCGCGTTTCGCGATAGATCAAATACCAGCGCAAACCTTTTGGCACGCTCTTTTTAAATGGCGCAATCAGCCGTCCTGCGGCCAGATCATCATCAATATAGGGGCGAATGCCCATTGCCACGCCCACACCATCAACAGCGGCCTGCAAAGCCTGTCCATAAAATCCAAATTCGGGCCCTTGCGCCGAGATGTTTTTCACATGGGCGGCTTTCAGCCAGCGCGGCCAATCTTGCGGTGAATGCGTCACCCGCAACAAATGATCTGATTTAAGATCGCTGGCTTTGCGCAAACGTTTGGCAAAGCTCGTTGCACAGACCGGCAAAATATCTGCTTCAAATAAAGGCTCCGCGATAAGCCCCGGCCATTTGCCATCGCCTAATTTCACGCCACAGGTCCAATCTTCGGCAAAATCAGCCGCAGCCCCCCCCATTGTAATGCGCACATCAATATTGGGTTGCTCGTCACGAAATTGCCCTAAGCGCGGAATGAGCCAGCGCACAGCAAAGGTCGGCCCGACACCTACCGTCAGCACGCCAGGTTTGGGCGCCGCAACAATCTGTTGCGTGAGGCTTGCAATACCATCGAGCAGCGGGGTGAGCCCCAATTGATAGCGCCGCCCGGCGGGCGTCAACGTTAGACGGTTTGCGCCACGCTCAAAAAACATGAGGCCGAGCCGCTCTTCCAAAAGCCGCACCAGACGGCTAATGGCAGCAGGCGAGACATTTAATTCCTCTGCCGCAAGAGCAAAACTGCCGGTTCTGGCGGCTGATTCAAAGGCTTTCAGCCCGTTGAGCGAGGGAAGAGCGCGCATCTTGAGCACCAAAAAAGCTGAGGCTAGGGCAAGATAATGCTGTTTGCCCCTATGCGGCAAGTGGCTCAGATTAGGATCACAAGAAAAAACGGGACTCACATAAGCTCATGTCGACACTCACCCTCATGGCTGTTTGCGCCACAATGCTCGTGACCAATTTCCTGTCCGGGCTTTTTGGCATGGCCGGCGGGGTGATTTTGATCGGCCTCTTGCTTGTGCTTTTGCCTGTGCAGCAAGCAATGGTGCTTCATGGCATTACGCAACTCGCATCGAATATTTGGCGCGTCATTGTGTGGCGCGCGCATATTCGTTGGGAGATTGCCTTCGTCTATTCCATCGGCTCGCTCATTGCGCTCGCGCTCTGGTCGATCACGCGTTATGTGCCAGAAAAAGCGCTGGCCTTTTTACTGCTCGGCGTCACGCCTTTTCTCACCATGATCATGCCGAAAGATTTGCGACCAGATGCGGAGAGCAAGCCGCAAGCCATTGCTTATGGCATTGGTTGCACGGGCCTGATTTTGCTCACGGGTGTGGCTGGGCCCATGCTCGATACTTTCTTCTTAGGGGGCAAACTCGAGCGGCGCCAAATCATGGCGACAAAAAGCGTGTGTCAGGTTTTGGGCCACACGGTGAAGCTCATTTATTTCGCGGGCATTGTGCTTGATCCCGGCACGATTGATTATCTCACGGCAGGTCTTGCGATTGTCATGGCAGCGATTGGCACGGCTGTGGCCAAACCTGTTGTCGAAATGCTGTCGGACAAAGTCTATCGGCTTTGGGCCAATCGCATCGTCGTCACAGTCTCTGCCTATTACACCTGTTATGGT
>CAWUNF010000246.1:0-3333 GCA_963923195.1 uncultured Hyphomicrobiales bacterium
CTTGGTGCTGTTATTTTTGGCGCGGTCAATTTGATGGCCTCAAATATATTGCGTGGGGCGCGCATTGATCTGACTGCTCAAAAACTCTATTCGCTCTCATCGGGCACGCAAAATATGCTTGGCGAAATTGCCGAGCCCATTCGCTTCCGCTTTTTCATGTCATCTGGTCTGACGCGTGAAGCACCACAAATTGCAGCTTTTGCCTCGCGCGTGCGCGCCATGCTCGATTCTTATGTGGCTGCCTCTAAGGGCAAGATCATCATTGAAGTGATTGATCCCAAGCCTTACTCGGAAGAAGAAGATCGCGCAGTGGCTTTTGGCATCAGCCCGATCCAATCTTCCACGGGAGATCGCCTCTTCTTCGGTTTGGCGGCGACCAATTCCACAACAGGCAAAGCCACGATTGGCTCTTTCTCGCCCGAGCGTGAAGCTTTCCTTGAATATGATCTGACGCGCCTTGTGGCGGAGCTTGATCGCAAGGGCAAAGCCGTGGTTGCGCTGATTGACGGCATGAATTTGCAGGGCAATCCGCAGCTTGGCCTGCGCGAGCAACAAGTGCTCGTGCAGATGAAGCAATTTTTCGATGTGCAAACCTTGCAAGGCGAAGTGACGGATCTGCCGGAAAAGACGCGCGTCTTGATGGTGGTGCAGCCGCAAAATCTCTCCGACAAAACGCTCTTTGCCATTGATCAATGGGTGATGGCGGGCGGGGCGACTTTGATCTTTGTCGATCCGCATGCAGAAAGTCAGATTGGTCCGCGTGGTCAGCCGCCTGCTGATTCATCGTCCGATTTGCAAAAGCTCTTTGCCGCTTGGGGCGTGCGCTATGACGCAACCAAAGCCGTGGCTGATCCGGGCTTTGCTTTGCAGACCGAGCGCATGATCAATGGCCGTCCAGCGAGCATGAGCAATCTGCCTTGGGTTGCTATTCGCGATGAAGGTTTGCGCAAGGATGATGCAATCCTCGCGCAATTGTCGGCGATGGTTTTGACGACGGCGGGTTCTTTTGAAAGCGCCAAGGCAGGTGTGAGCTTGCGCCCGTTGGTGACGGCGTCGAAAAAAGCAGGCCTCTTGCCAGCCGAACAATTGAAAGATCGCACGGCTGATTTGCGCGCTTTGCTTGTGAAGATTGAGCCGCCTGCAACACCGCCTGTCATTGCGGCGCGCCTCAGTGGCACATTGGAGAGCGCCTTCCCGAAAGCACCCGAAGGCGTAACACCCAAGGGTGATGTGCTCACGCGCAACAGCAAGCCCGCCAATGTCATTTTGGTGGGTGATGCGGATATGTTGATGGATCGCACATGGGTGCAGCGTCGCAATTTGCTCGGCTCTGAAGTGGCGCAGGCCTTTGCCAATAATGGTGACTTTGTTGTCAATGCGATTGAGCAAATGGCGGGCGGTGTGGCTCTGGCGGATTTGCGCGGACGTGGTGTCTCATGGCGTCCCTTCGAGCTGATCCAGCGCAAAGAGCAAGAAGCTAATGAGCGCTACCGCGCCAAAGAACAATCTCTGCAAGAAAAGCTGAAAGATGCTGAACAAAAATTGCAGGAGCTTGCACGCGGTGGTCAAAAGGGCACGGAAGTTTTGACCCCCGAACAGGTCAAGACGATTGAAAAATTCAAAACAGACCTGCTTGCGACCCGCGAAGAATTGCGCTCTGTGCAATTTGAACTGCGCAAGGATGTGGACTGGATCAAAAATGCAGTGATGGTCGTCAATGTGGCGGGCATCCCGCTGATTGTTGGTCTGATGGCCTTGCTCTTTGCTTTCCGCTCACGTCGTCGCGCTTTGCCGCGCAAAGAAGCTTGAGGTTTTTCCGATGAATATGAAACAAATCGGTATTCTCTCTGCGCTTGCTGCAGCATCGGTCGGGGCAGCTTTTGTGACAATGGGCTCTGGCCCGCAGGGCTTTGCAAGCGATAAGCGGGGACAAATTGTTTTTCCCGGTCTCGTCCAAAAAGCCAATGATGTGACAAGCATTGCCATTCGCGATTTTGAGCGTTCCTTTACGGTCGAGCGTCGCGATGATGGTTTTTACAATAAGGAAAGCGGCTATCCGGTGAAGCCCGACGCTTTTCGCGACCTCGTAGGCAGCGCGTCTTTTCTGACTTTTGAGGAAACCAAAACCGCTGATCCTGCGCGCATGGCTGATCTGGGTCTTGCGGAACCGGGTGCTGCACCTGAAGCTGTTGGTCGCGAGATGAGTTTCCGTGACGCCAAGGGCAATGTGCTGGCAGCGCTCACCGTTGGCAATGCGGATGCGACAGTGGGTGGTGCACGCGGTGGCACTTTCATCAAATTGCCAGAGCAGAAACAGGCTTGGCTTGTGCGCGGTCAAATGCGCGTGCCTGTGCCTCATGCGGCTTGGTATGAGATCAACTTCATCAATATCCAGCGCGATGGCCTCGCCGGCATTACGATCAAGGGCGGTGGTCTCGATGAAATCGTGACCAAGGCTGAAAAGAAGGGTGATGATATCAAGCTCATGAACGCGCCGGAAGGTCGCGAAGGCGATGGTTCCAAGCTCATGCGTCTTGGTTTTATGGTGGATCCGATTTCCTTCCAAGATGTGCGCAAGGCCGAAGGCGCACCGAAAGCCGATGCGCGTCAGATGATCGTCACTTCATGGAAAGGCTATACGATCACCTATACAGCGATTGGCGATGTGGCCGATGGTTGGGTGCGTTTTTCAACGCAGCTCACCAGCGATCTTGGCAAGGAAGAGGCTGAAGATTTCCGCCGCAAGACCGAGGGCTTTGACTTCAAACTCGCGCAACATGAAATCGACATGCTGCGCTGGTCGATGAAGGATGTCAGCCAAGAACCGAAGAGTTGACGACGCATATTTGCGTCGTCATTGCGCGCGAAGCGAAGCAATCCAGAAAGGGCTGTTTTTAAGCGCTCGTCACAGATGATAAATCCGGAAAGCATAATGCCAGCTTTCCGTAATGGGTTTTCCATCGACGCTTAAGAAACATTGCATTGTGCCGACTGTTTCAAATTCATGCTGCACATCGAGCATGACGCGGAAACCGTTGATCTTAGGATAGGGCACGAGGAAGAAACGTTGCAATTGTGCCTTTTGCGCGGAGGCAACAATCTTCACCAATTCCGGATGCTTTAAATAATAGGCGAGATCACCGCCGATAAAATCAACAATATAGCGGCGGGAATCGGGTGCCGCTTTTTCACCAGAGCCCAAGGCCACGGGTGGCGCAGAATAAGTATCGCGCGCATAGCCCAATTTATGCAGCGACAATCCATCATGCATGGAGCGAATGCGATAGCCAAAGGTGAAACGCTTGCCGGGTTCGAGAACGGCATCGGGCACAA
>CAWUNF010000247.1:0-3329 GCA_963923195.1 uncultured Hyphomicrobiales bacterium
GTTGCTGCAAGCCATCTTTGTCGCCGCGTGACCTGAAATATTCAAAAGTGCCAACCCGAATATGGCTGGAGGCCACGCGCGTCAGCACAGCACCCGGCAGAGCCTCTTCCCGAAAGACATATTCGCCTGTGGCAACGGCGGCGAGCGCGCGCGTGGTTGGCACGCCCAAAGCCTGCATGGCTTCGCTGACAATATATTCGCGAATGACGGGGCCCAGTGCAGCGCGTCCATCGCCGCGCCGCGAATAGGGCGTGGGGCCAGCGCCTTTTAAATGAATGTCGCGGCGCGCACCCGCAGGCGTGACAATTTCACCAAGAAGGATGGCGCGTCCATCACCAAGCTGGGGATTGAAATGACCGAATTGATGGCCGGAATAGGCCATAGCGATTGGCTCAGCATGTTCGGGCACACGATTGCCCGCCAGAAAAGCCAGACCATCGGGGCTTTTGAGTGCGGCCATATCGAGCCCCAATTCGGAGCCGAGTTTTTCATTCAGCGCCAGCAGGCGCGGTGCAGCAACCGGCGTGGGCGCCACACGCGCAAAAAAAGGCTCTGGCAGGCGGGCATAGCTATTGTCGAAAGGAAAAGGCATGGGCGCAATCTAGCCTGTTCGGGCTCAAGGTGCGAGATGCCTGTTAGCTTTTTGCGGGCTCATGCGGTGAAAGCCTGCGTGAAGGGCTAGACGCAGCTCCTCATTGCTGCACAATACTGCCATTGGAGAGCCGGACAACGGCCTTTTATCAGGGAGGATGATCATGCGCTTATTCGCGCGCGTGTTGGCCTGTGCAACCACATTGATCTTGAGCGGGACGGCTCATGCGCAAGATGGGGCCAATGTCTTCAAGGGCAAGACGGTGACGATCATCGCAGGCTCTGCCTCTGGCGGGGGCGTTGATATTTACGCGCGCTTGTTGGGTCGCCATTTCCATAAAACCATTCCCGGTGCGCCAACGATTGTTGTGCAGAATATGCCAGGTGCTGGCTCGCTTGCGGCGGCGCGCCATCTCTACTCGCTTGCGCCAAAAGATGGCACAGCAATGGCTGTTGTTCTCTCAACCGCTCTCTTTGATCCTTTGATGGCGGGGCAAGATCTCTCCGCTTACGATCCGCGCAAATTTATCTTTCTTGGTAATGCCAATGCCGACACATCAGTCTGCATCACGCGCAAAGATGCGCCTGTGCAAAATTATGCAGAGCTTTTTGACAAGGAATTGGTGGTGGGCGGCACGGGCCCGGGCTCTGCATTGGTCGATTATCCCGTCATGGAAAAACATATTCTGGGCGTGAAGGTAAAATTGATTGCGGGCTATAAGGGCTCAAACGAAGTCAGCCTTGCTATCCAGCGCAATGAAGTGCAGGGCATTTGCGGTCTGCTCTGGTCAAGCGCGAAACAGCAATATCCTGATATGCTGAAGCCTGACAGCGCGGTGAAAATTCTCGTTCAGCAAGACACAAAGAGCCTGCCGGTTTTAAAAGCCGCTGGCGTGCCTTTGTCGATGGAATTTGCAAAGACGCCGCAACAAAAACAGGCGATGGAGGTTTTCTTGGCGCAGGGCTCGATCAGTCGGCCCTTCTTCTTGCCGCCGGGCGTGCCCGCTGATCGCGTCGCTCTCTTGCGCAAAGCCTTTATGGATGTTTTGGCCGATGCTGAATTGGTAGCTGAGGCCAATAAGGCCTCACTCGATATTGGTCCGCAAACAGGTGATGAGGTGCAAAAGCTCATCGACACGCTTTATGCAACGCCGCCTGAACTGATTGCCTTTTTGCGTAAAGGCATGAGCGCGCCATGAAAAATAAAAAATGGGTGGCGCAAGGTGACATGCGCTAGCCTTTGCCGCTAAACAAGCGATCAGAAGATTTCAAAAAGAGGGCAGGGCATTGTTCGGGCGCAAGCAGGATCACGATATTGATTTCGGCTTGATCATCCCGCTCTTTCTGCATTGCCTCTTGTTGCAAGCCATGTTGCCGCTGGTGCGCGGCGGCACCACTTATCGCGGTGTTGAGCTTGATCTCTCGGTGGTCTGGATTGGTTTCATTGGCGCGAGTTTCTCGCTACTGCCGATTGTTCTGGCCATTCCTTTCGGAAAAATCATGGATCGTGGTCATGATGCGCGTGCCGCACAATTGGGCGCGATCTTCATGTGCTTGGGCGCGATCATGCTCTGGCTGGCACCTGAGACGCGGTGGCATTTGCTCTTTGCCAATGTGCTTTTAGGTGTGGGCCATCTTTTGGCAATGGCGGCGCATCAAATCATTTCCGTGCGCTCAGCAGGGCCCAAAAGCCGCGAGACAGTTTTGAGTCTGTATATGTTGGGGCTTGCTGTTGGCCAAGCAATTGGCCCCATCATTATGGCTTTTGCGGCGGGCAATGCGCGTGTGGCGCCAACAGATGTTCTCTTCATGCTTGGCGTTGTGGTGGCGGCGATGAATGTCGTCGTTGGCTTTATGATCCGCCGCGCACCGCCCAAGCCACCACGCCCTGCTGATGAAGAGCGCCTCAGTCTTTTGGAAATTTTGCGTCTCAAAGGTTTGGCAGCAACGATTTTTGCATCCGTCATTACGGTCACAACTTTCGATGTGCTGATCATTTATATGCCGCTCTTAGGGACTGAGCGACATATTGAAGCCAGCCATGTTGGATGGTTGCTCACCGTGCGTGCAGCAGGCGCTATGGCTTCGCGTGTCGCTTATGTTGCGCTTTTCCGCATGTTTGGTCGCGTGCCTTTGACAGTGATGAGCCTGCTTTTGGCCGCAGCAGGGCTTCTCATTCTTGCCGCACCTTTGCCGCTCTGGGTTTTGTATATGGGTGCTGTGGCCTCTGGTTATGGCCTTGGCATTTCCTCGACTTTGGCATTTTCAGGCATTGTGCAATTGGCGCCAGCCAATGTGCGCGCCACCGCGCTCTCTGTGCGTTTGACGGGCAATCGCATTGGTCAAGTGGCCTTTCCCTCGGCTGCAAGTTTCTTTGCAGCCTTTGCGGGCGCTGGCGGTGTCTTTGCGATTATTGCCATTTCGCTTGTTCTGGCCGCCATTTGGTTCCGTCAATCTTGGCCGCGCGAGAAGACGTAAGGGGAGACTTTCATCCCTGCGCGACTTGGCTTATCTTTTCTTATTCATTTTTGATTTGGTTTTTTCATCATGGATTCATCCGATCCCAAAAATCGGCGCATTGCTGAGCGTCATCGCACTTTGATCACGGGGCGGGTTTATTTTCGTTCCGGCCAATCCTCGCTTGACTGTCAGGTGCGCAATATTTCTTTGACGGGCGCTTGTCTCAAAGGTCATGGTGTCACAGATTTGCCTGATCATTTTCGTCTGTCTCTTATACA
>CAWUNF010000248.1:0-3318 GCA_963923195.1 uncultured Hyphomicrobiales bacterium
AAGACGCTTTCAGCATCTTTCATATCCACCATTTTGCCCGTTTTATCAGTACCTGTGGCGTCGATCCCTTCAATGGTTGTCACCTGAAGATTGGCCTTTTGTGCGGCTTCTGCGAGCGGCTTGCCTGAGGCGCGTTCATCTTCAATCGCGTCGTGAATTTGCACCACTTTTGAACGCGCGCGCGTGACAGCAATTTCTTGCTTTAATTCAGCGGCCACAGTTTCAAACGGTTTGGTCTGTTCAGCGTTGATCGTGCCCACTTTGACCAAAACAAAGCCAAATCGGCCTTTAACAGGCTGACTGATTGAATTGGCAGGCGTGGTGAAGGCAGCCTCTGCAACGGCTGGATCCAGAATGCCGGCGCGCGCCACTTGGCCAAGCGACACATCTTCTTCTGAGCGACCTTGTTCTTTGGCAATATCCAAAAAGCTTGCGCCCTTATCTAATTTTTCCCGTGCCATTTTGGCGGCATCTTCCGTCGGGAAAACGATCTGCTGCACATAGCGTGTTTCAGCCGTGCCATAGCGCTCACCCTTGACGCGCTCATATTGCGCACGGGCATCTGCATCAGACACAGAAGCCGCATCAGCAACGCTTGCAGGGGTCACCGTCAGCGTGACAATTTTGCGATATTCTGGGGCGCGCCAATTGCTTTTACGGATTTCAAACCAGGTTTTGAGGTCATCATCCTTGGGTTGCGCAATTGTGCCAGCGGCCTGCTCGGGCAAGACGATATAAGTGATTGCGCGCGTTTCATTCGCATAGCGATGAATGGCCTCTTGCATGGCCATTGGCACTGGCAAAAGGCCAGTGACCGTTTCAGCCACAT
Organism: uncultured Hyphomicrobiales bacterium; assembly: GCA_963923195.1. Lineage (GTDB taxonomy): Bacteria > Pseudomonadota > Alphaproteobacteria > Rhizobiales > Beijerinckiaceae > Terripilifer. Next base: position 830 of record CAWUNF010000248.1, read on the forward strand.
CTTGACGCAAATAATTTTTGCGCTGCTCGCGCACGAAACTCAGTTCCGTATAGCCATTATCGCGCAAAACATCATTGAAGCGCGTGCGGTCAAAACGTCCATCTCCGCCCTTAAAGACAGGATCTTCCAAAATCATCCGACCGATGGTCTCATCTGACAAAGCCAGATTAAGGGTGCGCACTTTTTGGTCGAGCGCTGCTTCAGAAATCATGCGACCGAGAACTTGCTGGTCGAGACCAAAGGCGCGCGCCTGATCATTGGTGATGGCGCGGCGGGTCTGGCGCTGCAAATTGGTGATCTGCGTCTGATAATTTTGCCGGAATTCAGCGGTTGAAATATTCACCGCGCCGACTTCAGCGACATTGCTCACGCCAATGCCTCGGAAAATATCGCCAATGCCCCAAATGGCGAAAGATCCGATCAGAATGCTGAAGACGATCGTCAAAATCGTCTTACCCAGCCAATTCTGCGACGCACGGCGCATGCCCTCTAGCATTGTCTCATCCGGTGTTTGAGCTTTTTGGCGCTGATGCGCCGCGGGCGCGGACTATAGGGAGGGGGCGGGTGCGATGCAACGCAAGGCTGAGGGGGCCGACGGGCTGGCTTGGAAGCAGCGGGGTCATCTGCTAGTGGGGCAACCAAGGTTTTTCATTCCAGAGGAAATTGCTGATGACCACCCGCCCGCGCCCCCTTGTTGCCGGTAATTGGAAGATGAATGGCCTCAAGGCTGGCCTTGCCGAGATCATGGCCATTCGGGATGGTGTTGCTGCGGGCCTCTTCGGCCGCGCGGAGGCCGCCGTCTGCCCACCCGCCACTCTGGTCGCCGCAGCAGCGGAAGCCGCCAAGGGGTCGGCTCTTGCCATCGGGGGGCAGGACTGCCACGCGAAGGCTTCGGGCGCGCATACGGGTGATGTCGCGGCAGAGATGCTGAAGGATGCGGGCGCGACCTATGTCATCGTCGGCCATTCCGAGCGCCGCACCGACCATCACGAGACCTCGGACCAGGTGAAGGCCAAGGCGGAGGCCGCCATTGCCGCTGGCCTCAAGGCCATCGTTTGCGTGGGTGAGAGCGAGGCAGAGCGCCGCGCAGGCACGACCCTGAAGGTCGTCGGCCAGCAGGTCGCTGAAAGCTGGCCAACAGGCGCTACTGCCGACAATCTGGTCATTGCCTATGAGCCGATCTGGGCCATCGGCACGGGCCTGACCCCGACTGCCGCTGACGTGGCGGAGGTCCATGCCTATCTGCGCAAGGAGGCCCTGCGGCTGGCCGGACCGGCGGGGGCGGGCATCCGGCTTCTTTATGGTGGTTCGGTGAAACCCTCCAATGCGGCTGAGCTCATGGGAGTACCGGATGTCGATGGCGCACTTGTGGGCGGTGCCAGCCTCAAGGCGGCGGACTTTTTGGGGATCGCGGCCGCTTATAAGTAAGTGATTGCTGAAAAGCCCGGCAACAGTGGACGCCGGGGGTTCTTTTGGGCTATCACGCTGCCAATCTCGGGGTGCGTTCATGCGCGCCCGTCTCACGGAAGCGAAACTCGTCATGCAGACTGTTTTGATCGTCATCCACCTGATGGTGGTTGTGGCCCTTGTCATTGTGGTGCTCCTCCAGCGCTCGGAAGGCGGTGCGCTCGGCATCGGCGGCGGCGGCGGTTTCATGACCGGTCGCGGACAGGCCAATGCTCTGACCCGCGCCACGGCCATTCTGGCGACGATTTTCTTTGTGACCTCGATTGGTCTCACGCTCATTGCCAATTGGGGCCGCGCCCCGACCTCCGTTATCGACAAGGTCGCACCTGCCCAGAGCGCACCGGCGGGCAGCGATCTGCTCGATCAGCTTAAGGGCATCGACCAGCGGGCGCCGGCGGCGCCGAAATAAGAGACCCATAAGGGCCGGATCTTCCGGCCCTTTTCTTTTGTTGCGCCCCTTTTTCCGCTCAAGCTTTGTGGAAACATTCCGCGCAGCGTTTTTTCCGCTTCCCGATTCGGCTTTTGAGGGATAGGTCTCGACTCCCATGTCTCGCTATATTTTCATCACCGGCGGCGTGGTGTCTTCTCTCGGCAAGGGGCTTGCGTCTGCGGCTCTCGGCGCCCTTCTTCAGGCCCGTGGTTACACGGTTCGCCTTCGTAAACTCGACCCTTATCTCAACGTCGATCCTGGCACGATGTCGCCCTATCAGCATGGCGAAGTCTTCGTCACGGATGATGGCGCCGAAACCGATCTTGATCTTGGGCACTACGAGCGTTTCACCGGCACGCCGGCGCGCCGCGCGGATAATATCACGACAGGCCGCATCTATCAGGACATTATCACCAAGGAACGCCGTGGTGATTATCTCGGCGGCACGGTGCAGGTTGTCCCGCATGTCACCAATGCGATCAAGGAATTCGTGTTAGAGGGCAATGACGGCGTGGATTTTGTGCTCGTCGAAATCGGCGGCACGGTCGGCGACATTGAAGCTTTGCCTTTCTTTGAATCAATCCGTCAGCTC
>CAWUNF010000249.1:0-3314 GCA_963923195.1 uncultured Hyphomicrobiales bacterium
CGCGTGCATAAGCCCACCGATGATGACATGGGCCCGCATAATTTCGGCGGCGGCGAAGCACGGCCGAAGAGTCGAAAGAAATAACGCGCCGTCATTGCGAGGAGCCGAAGGCGACGCGGCAAAACGTCATTGCGAGGAGGCCCGCAGGGCCGACGCGGCAATCCAGACCAAACAACCAATCATGCAGCAACCGCAAGATTCTTCTGGATTGCTTCGCTTCGCTCGCAATGACGAAACAAAAACGGGCGCCTTTCGGCGCCCGTCTTGTTCCTTAAGCGACCTGCTGGATCGCAGAGAGTTTCCAATTCTCCGGCCCTTCGCCTGCACGGCGGGTGAAGGTCCAGATTTCCGTCGTCTCTGACGGCTCGGTGCGGTCGCCCGAAATGTAAGCGCCGGTGACGCGATCCACGAGCGTATCCATGACTGAAAATCGCATGGCGACTGTGGCGTAATCTGCATCGCTCTCACGCCAAGCCTCAGAGAGATCGCCTTGCAAAAGCTTCGCGCCTGAGACTTTGTTGAGCACACCCTTGCGGGCATTGTCAGCCAAATCTTCAGCGAAATAGGAAGCCATTTCCGGCGTCACGTGACGACGCAGATGGTCCATATTCTCTTCGCCATAGGCGCTCTGGATGTCTGCGAGCTTGCGCTCGAAAGAATTGAAATCTTCCGCCGCAATCTGCAGCTCGGCCGTCTGCGCCGCGGGTGCCGCAGCAACACCAGCACCACCGCCGAACATGCCGCCAAAGGCGTCACGCTGCATGGGCTCAGGTGCCGCCTGACCATTCGGCGTTGCGGTTGCCAATTCGCCGTCACGCTTGCGCGCGAAATAGCTGATGGCGAAACGCACCACTAAGAAGATCAGACCGAGCTGCAAGATCAGACCCAAGATGCTCGTGAGCGAGCCAAGTCCGCTGAAGAGACCCGAGCCCGAGAGCAGGCCGAAAATGCCAGCACCGAGCAGACCCGCCATCAGGCCCTTGCCGAGCGCGGAGCCGAAGAAGCCGCCCTGCTGTTGCGGAGCGGGCGTTGCCGGACGCGCGGCCTGAGCCGGCTGCGCGGCGCTTGGCTGTGTTGCGCTTGGCGTATTCGGCGTCATAGAACGCTGAATGGGCTGAGCAGCGCCGGGAGCTGTTTGGGTGGCTGGCGGCGCGGAAAAGGTTTTGGAGCCCCGGCTGCCGACATTGCTTCCCGAGCCGGGCTTGGCCAAAGCAAGGGCTGGCGCGAAGGCCAGAGAAACGGCAACCGCCATCGCGGCCATTTTGGTCGAGCGACGGGTGAACATGAGTGGACCTCTCAAAGTCAAAGGCGAGCAAGACGCCCGCCCCATGAATATAAGAGGGGGCAAGGGCCTTTATAAGCGGCCCCAGGGTCAAAATTTACGTGATCTGCGCCGCGATGCAGCAAAGCCGCACCCCGAGTTTTTCTCAGAGCTGCCACAATTGGTTTAGCCACCCTTAACCCTTCCCGGGCGACAATAAGGGATGGCGCGTTGCGTATGGCCTATAGCAGCCTTGTCGGTTGCCGCTCTTGCTCTGTCCGGTTGTTCGCTGTTCCAGCGCCCGCAGAGGCCGGCTTGGCGTACCCAAGCGGAAAAAGCCTGCTTTGCCGAAAAGAAGATCCAAATGTCCTCCTTCGTCGAGCTGGCGAAGGAAATTGATGGGCCAGGCATTTGCGGCCTGACCATGCCGCTGAAAGTGACTGCCCTTGCTGGCGGCACTGTGGCGCTGACCTCCACACAAACCATCGGCTGCCCCATGACAGCCGCGCTCGATCAATGGGTCAGTGAATTTGTGCAGCCCATCGCTTTACAGCGTTTCGGCCAGCCGGTGACGGAAGTGAAGAGCATGGGCTCTTACGCCTGCCGCTCGATGAACAATCAAGGCGTGCGCCTCTCAGAACATGGTTTTGGCAATGCCATCGACATTGCGGGCTTTGTGCTGATGGATGGCCGCGAGATTACCTTTGTGCGCGATTGGACGCGTGGCAAAGAAAACGACAAAGCTTTCTTGCGTGAGATTCAAGCAGGCGCCTGCCAGATTTTCACCACCGTGCTGGCACCCGGCTCCGACATGTTCCACTACAATCACATGCATGTGGATCTGGCCATGCACGGCAATACGTCTGAAGGTCCGCGCCGCTATTGCAAGCCGGTGCCGGCACCAGGCCTCATGCCCAAACCCTTCAAACATGATGATCTGCCAGATCCGCCAGAATTGGATGAAGATCTCGATATTGCAGGCTTGATTGAAAAGACCGTGCCGCGCACGGCTGTTGCGGCAAATACATCCACAAGCCTGTCCAATGGCTCGAAAGTCTCGCTTGGTCTGCCGCCAGCCCCACCACAACAAGCACCGCGTCTGCGTGTGGCGCAGAATGTGGCGCCCGTAGAAAGCGCCGCCTTGTCGCCGCAGCCTGTCATCAATCCGCCGCCGAAAATGGCACCGCTCTCGCCACTGGATCGCTTGCTACTCAACGGCGAATTTGTGCCCAAGCGCCGTTAAATGCGCCCGTAACCGCCGCCGGTCGGCGTTTCAATCATGACTGCATCACCCGGCTGCACTGCGCGCGTGTCACAAGCTTTGAGTGTTTCAATCGCGCCATCAGCGTGACGCAAAAGATTGCGCCCGACTTCACCATCTTCACCACCAAGCGTGCCTTTCGGCGCGAGGCGACGATGATCGGAGAGAATAGAAAGCTGCATGGCCTCGCGGAAGCGAATGGTGCGGCTCGTGCCATCGCCCGCTTTCCATTTTCCCTTGCCGCCCGAGCCGCGCCGAATATGGAAATCCTCCAATACAACAGGAAAACGCATTTCGAGAATTTCGGGATCGGTGAGGCGCGAATTGGTCATATGCGTATGGACACCCGCCACGCCATCAAAGCCTTCACCAGCAGGCGCACCTGAACAGAGCGTCTCGTAATATTGGTGGTCGCGATTGCCAAAGGTCAGATTGTTCATCGTGCCTTGCGCAGAGCCCAAACGCCCCAAGGCCGCAAAGAGCACATCTGTCACCGCCTGACTCGTTTCCACATTGCCTGCGACAACGGCGGCAGGATATTGCGGCGAAAGCATTGAGCCTTGCGGGATGATAATGTCGAGCGGGCGCAAGCAACCTGCATTCATCGGCATATCGCCACCCGCCAAGACACGGAAGACATAGAGCACGGCCGCGCGTGTGACCGGCTCCGGCGCATTAAAATTATTGGCCCGCTGCGCACTCGTGCCGGTGAAATCGACCTTGGCGCGACGTGATTCCGCATCGACTGAAATACGCACGCGAATGATCGCACCATCATCGGTTTCAATCTCG
>CAWUNF010000250.1:0-3304 GCA_963923195.1 uncultured Hyphomicrobiales bacterium
TTGCGCAGGCCGGTCACAAAGTCCGCGTCTATGATGCTTTTCAAGGCTCGCTCGATACGCTGCATGCGCGGATGGAAAGCAATCTGCGCGATCTCGAAGAACCCGCCGATTGCCTGTCTCTTGTGAGCGGGCATGCTGATCTCGGGGAAGCCCTTGCGGGCGCGCAATTTGTCTTTGAATGCGCGCCTGAAAAGCTTGAATTGAAGCGTGAGATTTTTGCCAAGCTTGAGGCGCTCGCGCCCAAAGACGCCGTGATTGCGTCCAACACATCGGTGATGCCGATTGGATCGATTGTGGGAGACCTTGCCACACGTTCGCGCATGCTGGGCACCCATTGGTGGAACCCACCTTTCCTTGTGCCGCTCGTGGAAGTGGTGGGCACGCCAGATACAGACGTGCGTCATATTGAGAGCATGATGGCGCTCTTGTCAGCAGCCGGCAAAACGCCTGTGCGTGTGATGAAAGATGTCGCAGGCTTTGTGGGCAATCGCTTGCAGCATGCCTTGTGGCGCGAAGCCATTGCGTTGGTGGCTGAAGGTATTTGCGATGCACGCACGGTTGATACTGTGATCAAAGCGAGCTTTGGTCGCCGCCTTGCTGTGCTCGGCCCTCTCGAAAACTCCGATCTCATCGGCACGGAACTGACGCTCGATATTCACAAGACGATCATCCCCGCGCTTGATCGCAGCACGGGGCCGAACCCCTATCTCGATAAGCTCATGGCTGAGGGCAAGTTCGGCGTGAAATCGGGCGAAGGCTTTATGGCCTGGACCCCAGAAGAAGCGCAGACATTGCGCAAGCGCGTTTTCGCACATTTGAAAAAAGCTTTAGCCGCAGATCGCGGTCAGGGAGACTGAAATGTCCGACGCGCCGAAGAAATCTGATCCGTCCAAGAAAGTCATCATCACCTGCGCGGTGACGGGCGGCATTCATACGCCCACTATGTCGGACGCTTTGCCTATCACGCCCGATCAAATTGCTGAACAGGCGATTGCCGCGGCAGAGGCGGGTGCTTCCATTTTGCATTTGCATGCGCGCGATCCCAAAGACGGCAAGCCGACGCCGGACCCAAAAGTGTTCATGGAATTTTTGCCGCGCATCAAGCAGGCAACCGACGCGGTGTTGAACATCACCACAGGTGGTGGTCTGAACATGACGGTCGATGAGCGTTTGGCTGCACCCCTACAGGCTTCACCTGAAATGTGCTCGCTCAACATGGGTTCGATGAATTTTGCTATTCATCCGCTCGCTGATCGCTACAAGAGCTGGAAGCATCCGTGGGAAGAGCCCTATCTGCGCGGCACCAAGGATTTCATCTTCCGCAATACATTCGGCGACATTGAGCGCATCTATAAATTGCTGGGCGAAGGCCACGGCACGAAGTTCGAGCACGAATGCTACGATGTCGGCCATCTCTACAATCTCGCTTATTGCTTAGATGCAGGCCTGTTCAAGCCGCCGGTCTTCTTGCAGCTGATTTTCGGAATTTTGGGCGGCATTGGCCCTGATCTTGAAAATCTCATGTTCATGAAGCGCACAGCCGACAAATTGTTTGGCAATGAATATAGTTGGTCCGTTTTGGCTGCCGGTCGCTTCCAAATGCCATTTGCAACACAGGCCGCGATGATGGGCGGCAATGTGCGTGTGGGCTTGGAAGATTCCCTCTTCATCGGTCGCGGCAAGCTTGCCTCTTCCAATGCGGAGCAGGTCGCAAAAATCCGCCGCATCATGGAAGAGCTCGGTCACGAGATCGCAACGCCTGCTGAAGCCCGCGAAGTGCTGGGCCTCAAGGGTGGCGACCGCGTCAATTTCTAAAAAGAGGCAGCCATGGTCATTGATCTTTACACGCATCTGGCGCCGCGCACCTTCCTCGACCGCATGGTCGTGTTGGCTCCCAAACTCGGCAATATCGTCACGCGCTTGCTGGCGGTGAAGCCCTTGTCTGATTTAGATGCACGCTTCCGCGATATGGACAGCGTGCCGGATTATCGCCAAGTCATCAGCCTGCCCAATCCTGCATTGGAAGAAATCGGCGATGCAACGACAGGCCCAGAGCTTGCGCGCATTGCCAATGATGAAATGGCCGAACTTTGTCAAAAATATCCAGACCGCTTTGTTGGATTTGCTGCCGCTGTCTATATGGGCGATGTGGAAGGCGCGATTGCGGAAGCTAAACGCGCGGTCACGCAGCTCGATGCCAAGGGTGTCCTGATTTACAACCACGTTGGTGGTCATCCGCTGGATGAGCCGCGCTTCCGTCCCTTTTTTGCCGCTATGGCAGAATTGAAAAAACCGATCTGGCTCCACCCAACGCGCACCGCGGCTACGTCTTCTGATTATGCGTCTGAGACGAAGTCGCGCTTTGAAATGTGGTGGTGTTTTGGCTGGCCCTATGACACATCAATCGCCATGTCGCGTTTGGTTTTCGATGGTCTCTTTGATCGTCATCCTGATTTGGAAATCATCACTCATCACGCGGGTGGCATGATCCCCTTCTTTGATGGGCGTATTGGTCCGGGCATGGATGTGCTGGGTGCGCGCACCAGTGATGAAGATTATTCGGGCGTTATTCCGGGCCTGAAGAAGCCGCATCTCGACTATTTCAAAATGTTCTATGGCGATACAGCCATGTTTGGTGCGACCAACGGCGTCAAATGCGCGCTCGATTTCTTTGGTCCTGAAAAGATCGTCTTCGCAACCGATGCACCGCTGGGGCCGATCGCCAAGACCTATAAGGGCATTTCAGAAATGGATGTCTCACCAGAAACCCGCAAAGCCATTCTTTATGGCAATGCCGCACGCCTGTTGCAGCTTTAATTGGGGATCAGCATGAACGAGCGCATCAATACACCGATCTCTATGGCTGAATTGGAACGGCGCTGGACAGCAATCCGCGCGGCGATGAAAGAAGCCAAGGTGGATGTGCTCATCGCGCAGGCGAATAATGATTTCGTTGGCGGCTATGTGAAATATCTCACCGATATGCCAGCGACCAATGGTTATCTCTATACAGTGATCTTTCCTGCTGATGGTGAAATCAGCGCTGTGGCACAGGGGCCTTTCGGGCAGGATCAGCGGTTCGACAAGTTGGAGGCAACGCCGCGCCGTGGTGTGCAGCGTCTCATGGGCACGCCAGCCTATTCCTCTGTCCATTATGCCTCGACCTATGACGCAGAATGCGCCTTGAAGGCTCTGGAGAAATATCAGGGCGCCACCATCGGTCTTTTGGCGCCGGGTTCGCTCTCCTACGGCTTCGTCAATCATCTGCAAAAGAATATGACGAAGGCGACATTTATTGACGCAA
>CAWUNF010000251.1:0-3298 GCA_963923195.1 uncultured Hyphomicrobiales bacterium
ATCTCCGGTGGCCCCGGCGGCTCATCCTGGTGGGACAAAGTGCCATCCAAATTTGAAGGCTGGACCGCGAAAGAACATGCGGCCGCTGGCTTCCGCTCAGTGCCGAACTGCATTGTGCGTCGCTCCGCCTATATTGCGCCCGGCGTTGTGCTGATGCCGTCTTTCGTTAATCTTGGCGCCTATGTCGGCGAAGGCACGATGGTGGACACATGGGCCACTGTCGGCTCCTGCGCACAGATCGGCAAGAATGTTCATCTGTCGGGTGGTGTTGGCATTGGTGGCGTATTGGAACCTTTGCAGGCCAATCCGACCATCATTGAAGATAATTGCTTCATCGGCGCGCGCTCAGAAGTTGTCGAAGGCGTTGTGATTGGTGAAGGCGCCGTGCTTGCGATGGGCGTGTTCATCGGCGCTTCGACCAAGGTCATTGATCGTGCAACCGGCCAAGTGCATGTCGGCTATGTGCCGCCCTATTCTGTCGTCGTGTCGGGCAATCTGCCTGGAAAACCGCTGCCAGATGGCACGCCGGGCCCATCGCTCTATTGCGCCGTGATCGTGAAGACAGTCGATGCGCAGACGCGCTCCAAGACTGGCATCAACGAACTTTTGAGGGATTGATGAGCGCGATCCTCTCTGCCGAGGGCTTCCGCTTTTTGTTCCGCACGGACAAGGGCGTGATTGCACGCAATGTCTGGTGGCTTGGCACGGCGCTCACAGGCGCCGTTGCTTTTGTCGCCACACTCATCTGGGTGCTGATCTCGCCTTTTGCCAAACATAATCTCGCAGAGCGCGGGCTCATTGATCCTGCAACACTTGGCGTGCATCTCTATCTCGCGGTCTATGCCTTTCTCATTCTGCTGACGGGTGTGTGCTGGTATAATCTCACCGCCAAGCGCTTTCGCGACATGGGCCGCGCGCCAGCCTTTGCAGGATTACCGCTCGTTCTGGGGCTTTTTGCAGGTGCTGCCCATTGGGTCTCGCCGCGCCTGCCAGAAATGGTGCCCCTCTGGTCAGCTTACGCACTCGACATCCTCCTTGCTTTCGTGATCATCTGGACTTTGTTTGAATGCGGCTTCAAGACAAAGGCTGAACGCGCCGAATGACGAACGCTCTCGACATTGCTCGCGATCTCATCCGCTGCGCATCTGTCACGCCGCGCGATGAGGGCGCGCTTGATGTTGTTGCGCGCTATCTGAAAGATGCAGGCTTTTCGATTGAACGCGTGCGCTTTTCAGACAAAGACACGCCCGACATTGACAATCTCTACGCCAAGATTGGCACAGGTTCGCCCTGCTTGATGTTTGCAGGCCACACAGATGTTGTGCCGCCGGGTGATGCGAGCCAATGGCGCTTTGATCCTTTCTCCGCAGAAGTCGCCGATGGCCAACTCTGGGGCCGTGGTGCGGTTGATATGAAGGGCGGCTTGGCCGCTTGCATGGCCGCCGCCATTGCCCATGTGCGTGAGCACGGCATTGCCAAAGGCTCGATTGCTTTTCTCATCACCGGTGATGAAGAAGGCCCAGCCGTCAATGGCACAGTGAAATTACTCGAATGGGCCAAGGCGCGCGGTGAGCGCTTTGATCATTGCATTTTGGGTGAGCCAACAAACCCCGAAAAGCTCGGCGACATGATTAAGATTGGTCGTCGCGGCTCGCTCACCGGCCGTCTTGTCGTGCATGGCCGCCAAGGCCATGTCGGCTATCCGCATCTGGCCGATAATCCTGTACCGCGCATGGTCGCTATTCTTGCAGCGCTGAAGGCCAGCACGCTGGACGCGGGTACCGAACATTTCGACGCCAGCAATTTGGAAGTGACCACGGTCGACACCGACAATCCGGCGACGAATGTTATTCCCGCGAAGGTAAGCGCGACTTTCAACATCCGCTTCAATGATCTTTGGACGCCCGCCTCGCTCGCTGAAGAAATCATGCGCCGCGTGAAAGCGGCGGCACCTGAGGGCCAATTTGATCTGACCTTTGACCCAACGAATGCGGTCGCCTTCCTCACATCGCCCGGCCCATTCATTGATCTCGTCGCGCGAGCGATTGAAGAAGAAACAGGTCGACGCCCCGTTCTGTCGACAACGGGCGGCACATCTGATGCGCGTTTCATTCAAGCCATTTGCCCGGTGGTAGAATTTGGCCTCGTTGGCCAGACCATGCATGCGGTCGATGAGCGCACATCTGTTGCCGAACTTGAGCAGCTCGCAGCCATTTATCGTCGCCTGCTCAAAACCTATTTGGGCTAGGCCCTAATAATCAACGCCGATCAAATAAAGCCCTGCTGCAGGCGCCACTTGTCCGCAGCGCGTGCGGTCGCACGAGTCAAGCGCGGCTTTCAAATCGCGTGCGCGCCATTTACCAGAGCCCACATGCTCAATGGAGCCCACCATTGAGCGCACTTGCCGATGCAAAAAGGACCGTGCAGACGTGTAAATATGGATCTCTTCACCCACGCGCGAAATATCCAGCCGCTCTAATGTGCGCACCGGGCTTTCGGCCTGACAATCTGCATCTCGGAAAGTTGAAAAATCATGGCGGCCCACAAGCAATTGCGCCGCCTCATTCATGGCCTCAGCATTGAGCGGGCGCTTTACCAGCCAAGCTTTGCCGGCATCAATGGTGAGCGGCGCGCGACGATTGATGATGCGGTAGAGATAATGCCTGCGCGTTGCTGAAAAACGCGCATCAAAATCATCTGCGACAAGCTCAGCCTTGCGAATAGCCACAAGATGCGGGCGCATATGGGCATTGACCGCATCGCGCAATTTATCGCCGCGCCAATCTTTATGAAGATCACAAGTTGCGACCTGAGCAGTGGCATGGACACCCGTATCGGTGCGCCCAGCCCCTTTGATAATGACGCTCGCGCCATCCACTGCGCTCAGCGCCTCTTCAATCACCTGCTGAACCGCCAAACCATTGGCTTGGCGCTGCCAGCCGCAAAAAGCTGAGCCATCATATTCAATGTCGAGGCGAAAGCGCGCCATCACGTCACGCGACGACAGGGGAAGGAAAGACAAAGCCTTTCGACAGGCGCGCACCGCGCAAAAATTCATCTGCCTTCATCGGCGCTTTGCCCGCGCGCTGCACATCCAAAATCTGCAAAGCACCCTGCCCACAAGCAATGGTCAACGCCTCATCGAGCAAAGTGCCCGGAGACCCTTGTCCTGCAGCGACTTTTGAACGCAAGACTTTGATCCGCTCAGGCCCTTTGCCAAAATCCACTTCGAAAAAGGCACCCGGGAAAGGCGAGAGACCCCGCACATGATTATGCAACTCAGCCGCGCTGCGTTGCC
>CAWUNF010000252.1:0-3296 GCA_963923195.1 uncultured Hyphomicrobiales bacterium
GGGCGTGCGCGCTTGTCATGGCGGCGGCGGCGCGATTGACGGCGCTGGCGATTGTCATCTTCATCTTCATCGCGATGCGAGCGCGCTTCTTCTTCAAGAAGGGCGAGACGATCAGCGACCGGAATTTGATAATAATCCGGGTGAATTTCCGAAAAGGCCAAAAATCCGTGGCGGTTGCCGCCATATTCTACGAAAGCGGCTTGCAGCGAGGGTTCAACGCGCGTGACTTTCGCTAGATAGATATTTCCCCGGAGCGGTTTCTTATTAGCAGCTTCGAAATCGAATTCTTCGACACGATTACCACGTAGCACCACCACCCGCGTTTCTTCCGGGTGGCTGGCATCGATCAGCATTTTGTTGGCCATGTGAGACTCTTATTCTCACGTCCGGCCTTGGAGAGACACGTCGGGTGCGAGCGCGCGTGAGCGCGGAGACGGACGACGATCCCGGCAAGGGCAGGGACGCGACATATGTTTGAGATGATGAAACGGACACGCCCAAGCCAGCTCTTGCGAGCGGGGCGGGGCAGAGGCCGTGAAGGGATGAGAGCGGACCGAGGAGGGTCTGCTGAAGGGTGGAACTCACGGAAGACAAAATGGCGTATGCGGCGCGACGAGCAGCGCTGAGAGCGATCTCAGAACCAAAAACTCGACCCTTGGCCGTCATATAATCCCGAACGGGACGGACCATCTGCTTCAATACCTTAAAAGAGCGGCTGCGGAGGCAGCCGGGCATCCCATTCCGGGTCTCGTTCGGGCTTGGGGCGCTCGCCTCATCCCAACGCAAAAACCCTTTTGAGGGATGGCGGGGATGGCGGGGCCGATGGACCGTCGCGGGGGCGCTCCTTTTTAAAAGGGCGCTGACCTGTCCCGGAAAAGGGACACATTCTTCATAGCGGCACATTGGACACTTTGGCAAGGATCGCTTTGCGCTCGGGCCCGCCAAAAGGCTGATACGAAAGTCGCGATTTTCGCCGCCAAGGGACTGAATCTCAGGCCGTTTACCATTATAGAAGGCGCTTGCGCGATGATTCCGCACCTCGCATTTTGAGAGCCGTCTTGATCCTGCGCCTAAAAGCCATTCAATTTCAACGTTTTGCCACTTTTTTGGGGCTGGTTTGGGCTGTCTGGATGGGCCCTGCCGTGGCGCAATCTATGGCCCCACCTGTGGCTCATTCTGTGCGGATCGAGGCGGAAGGCACCGTGACGCGGTTGATTTTCGAAACATCCGTGCGCGTGGATGCGGAAGCCTATGTCATGTCGAGCCCGGATCGGGTGATTGTCGATCTGCCAGAGGTCAATTTCCAATTGCCCGCCAAAGCGGGCCAGCCCGAGCCCGTAGCGCGTGGCAAGAAGCCGACGCCCAAGGTCATTTCTTCGTTCCGTTTTGGTCAATTTGCACCCGGCAAGGCGCGGATTGTGATTGATCTGGGCCGACCGGCCATTGTCAAAGCCACACATGCTGTGCCTCGCATCGGCGGCTTTGATCTCATCATTGAAATGCAGGAAGCCGATCACGCGACCTTCACGCAAGCTGTGAAGCGTGCGACCCAAGAGGCTGTGGCGCGTGAGATTTTATCCGATGGGCCTAAGCGCAATGAACGTCTGGCGGGACAAGGCCTGCCGATCATTGTGATTGATCCGGGCCACGGCGGGATTGATGTGGGCGCGCAGGCCTCTGGCAATGTTCAGGAGAAAGACATTGTCTTCGACTTTGCCAAGGTTTTGCGGACCCAGCTTGAAAAGACCGGGCGCTACCGTGTGGTGATGACGCGCAGCGGTGATGTCTTTGTGCCCTTGGGTGAGCGGGTGAAAACGGCGCGGGATGCCAATGCCGATCTCTTCATTTCCATCCATGCCGATATTCTCTCCGATCCGCAGGGCGTCTCTGGGGCGACCATATATACTGTATCCGACAAAGCCTCGGATCGTGATGCGGCCCGTTTGGCGGAAAAAGAAAATCTCGCCGATAGTGTGGCTGGCCTCGAGGGTCAGGAAGATGTGGGCGATGTCTCTGACATTCTCTTTGATCTGACACGGCGCGAGACCCGCACCTGGTCCCATGCCTTTGCCCGGACGCTCGTCAATTATTGGGGCGAGGCAGGGCCTTTGAATAAGAACCCGCATCGCTCGGCGGGCTTTCGGGTCTTGAAGGCGCCCGATGTGCCCTCGGTCCTGCTGGAGCTTGGCTATCTTTCCAATGCGCGGGATACGGCCGCCCTGATGCGCCCCGAATGGCGGGGCAAGGCAGCAGAGGCGATGGTCAAAGCGGTGGATGCTTTTTTCGCCAATCGGGCAGGGACGGCGGCCACGGGCAAGGCGGCGCCCGCCGGGGTGAAGAGATGAATGTGCAAGGGGCGTCCGCTTGCCATTGCCGCCAGCACCATGCCCCATTAAGACCACAAATCATGCGCATGGCTGATGAACTCAATGGGGCAGCGGCCGCCTGCGGCGGATAGAGGTTTTTCAGGTGATTAGGCTGATCGCGCGTTTCTTCGGTTTTGCTTTTGCCACTGGCACGATCCTTTTCGTGCTGGGCGCAGCCGTGACCGCAGGTCTTGTCTATCATTACCAGCAAGATTTGCCGGATTATACGCAGCTCCAAAATTACGAACCACCCGTCATGACGCGCGTTCACGCGGGCGATGGGTCGCTGATTGCCGAATATGCGCGCGAACGCCGCCTCTATTTGCCCTCAACCGCGATCCCTTCGCAGGTGAAGCAGGCTTTCATCTCGGCGGAAGATAAAAATTTCTACACGCATAATGGCATTGACCCTGAGGGCATTGCGCGCGCTGTGGTGATCTTGCTGCAAGGCTCCAAGCGCGTGCAAGGGGCTTCCACCATCACGCAGCAAGTGGCCAAAAACTTTCTGCTCGGCAATGAGCGCTCGTTTGAACGTAAAATTCGTGAAGCTCTGCTCTCCTTCCGCATTGAAGCGGCCTATTCGAAAGAGCGCATTCTCGAGCTTTATCTGAATGAGATTTATTTAGGCCTCGGCAATTATGGTATTGCTGCTGCTGCACTGAATTATTACGGCAAGGCTGTGCAAGAACTCACCTTGTCGGAAGCCGCCTATCTCGCTGCTCTGCCCAAGGGCCCGAACAATTACCATCCCTTCCGCTATCGCGATGCCGCCATTGTACGTCGCAATTATGTGCTCGACCGCATGGTGGCTGATGGCGCGATCACTTCGGCTGAAGGTGAAAAGGCCAAGCTCGAACCCTTGGGCGTGAACCCGCGCGTGCTCTCGCCCAATTCTTATGCCGCAGGTTATTTCGCCGAAGAAGTGCGTCG
>CAWUNF010000253.1:0-3292 GCA_963923195.1 uncultured Hyphomicrobiales bacterium
CGAGATTGACAATATCCATGATCTGCGTGTCGAGCGTTAATTCTTTACTGAGCAGATGGATGCGATCTCCATTGCCTGTGAGCGAGGGGGCGTAAACCTTGTGCCCTTGCTTCTCAAGAATGGTGCTTACACGTTGCCAGCACCAGCCGCCGTGATAGGCGCCGTGGATCATGAGAAATGTTTTCTTTGAATTGGTCTGAGCCTGCGCTGTTGATCTGGCAAGTGCAGCAGATGCTGTTGCCGCCAATGTCAGCGCCGAGCGGCGTGTGAGTTTCGCCCCCATATTCTCTCTCCCTTTTCCGCCTGGGTCTTGGTGCCCGTGGCTGGAAGCCTCATCGGTGTCATTGTGACATTCTCGATGTTCCGTCTATAGTTTATGCATTGCCAGTGACTTGGCTAGCCCAGATGTGCTCAAATCACTCGGTCAAAGGTCGAAGCTGCTGCATCGCAATATCAGCGTCAAGCGCGAAACAGGTGGCACAAGAAGAAAAAATGCGGGGGGATGTCGTGGAGACAATTTCGTTTCAGATCGCTGAATGGCTGAGGGGCGTCAAATTGGGGGCGCTGCCTGCATCGGTGGTTGAGGGTGCGAAACTGCGTGTGATGGATCTTACCGGCGTCATGCTCGCGGCCAAAGATTTGAAAGTGGTCAAATCTGCGCGCGCGGCTTGGTCTGACACAGAAGCTGGCGGTCAAATAACACCTGTCGGGTCGAAAGAAAAAACCGCTCTCACCACGGCTGCTTTTCTCAATGGCATTCAAGCATCCGCTATGGAGTTTGATGATACTTATTTGCCCACCACGATGCATGCGACAGGTCTTGCATTGTCGGTTTGTTTCCCTGAAGCGCAGCGTCGACCTATCTCTGGGCAGAAATTGGTTGAAGCCGTTTTAATTGCCAGTGAAATGATGATCCGTCTCTCGATTGTCACCAATCGTCACTGGTTTGATTATGGGATTCATCCAACCGGTTCATTCGGTGTTTTTGGGGGTGTCTGCGCGCTCGGCAAATTACGAGGCTTGGATACGATGCAGATTGTGCATGCTTTGGGCCATGCAGGGTCTATGTCGACTGCTTTGACAGCAGCTTTTGAGGATGGAACCTCCACCAAGAATCTTCATGTTGGTCTGGCGGCCGCTAATGCCTTTCGCGCCATTGCCCTTGCCGAACAGGGCATCACGGGGCCAACCGCGGTATTTGAGGGGAAATTTGGTTGGTATCGTTCCTCGGTGCAGACGGAAGATGAACGCCATTATGAGCGTGTGACGACAGAGCTTGGGCAAGAATGGTTGACAGAGCATATTGCAACCAAGCTTTATCCAGTTGCCAATCCTCTCATGCCCCATATTGAAGCAACGATCACGCTGCGCGATAAATATCAGATTACGCCTGATCAAGTGGCCGGCATTGACGCCTATATTAAAGAACGTTCTTTCTTGACCTTGTGCAATCCGCCTGAAAAGAAGCGCCGACCTTTGACAACATGGCATGGGCGTATCAGCATTTATCACACGATTGCGGAAGCGCTCGTCAAAGGAAAGATGGATAAATATGCCTATTCGGAAGAGGCCATTCGCGATCCCGTGATCAATGGCTTGGCAGATATGGTGCAGCCTTATCCTGATCCCGAGGCAACGGATTATTTGCGCTCACAAGGGCGTGTCGTCATTCATTTGAAAGATGGCCGAAGTGTCGAGCATAAGATTGATGATTTCAGAGGTACGCGACGTAATCCTTTGCGCGTGGAGGATTATATCAATAAGTTTCGCGCAAATGTCGGTGATCTTTTTCCAGAATCTGTTGTGGAGCGCGCGATTGAGGGCTTCCTGAATTTGGAAACTCAAAAAGATATTGCGCCCTTGCTGCAGTCTCTGGAAAGCTAAAAAGAATCTGATCTGTCGCTCTGATACTAGATCAGATTCCACCCACGGGCGATGAGTAGGGCGCCACCGATCATGACCATTGCATCCATAATGGCAGTGTGAACGGTGACACTCAGTCGGCTGGAAATCCATTTGGCGCAAAAAGCGCCAGGAATTCCGATTGTGCCAATCAGTGCGGCAAGCGCCCAAGAATCCCAAGGCAATTGTCCATAGGATTGGAAAGTCCCAATTTTTACGAAGCCAACCAGAAGTGAAATCATTGCATCGGTGGCTATGGTGGCGCCACCGGTAACGCCCAAAGTCATGAGAAGTGAAATCAGAATGATGCCGCCTCCGGGTACGCCACCCGTGACAAGGCCAAAAAGCGCACCAGCTCCCGTGATAGCGGGTGGGGAGAGAGTTTTCTTAAGTTGTTTTAGCCAACGCCTTGTAGGCACGAGAATGATCAAGGCGGAGCCAATGAGAATAGCAGCGCCCGGTCCGCTGAGTTCGGCATAAAAAGCTGCACCCAAATAGCAGAAGGGCGCAGCTACCAAAGATATGCGCCACACATGCTCCCAGGCAATGTCATGGCGAAAAGCAGCAATACGGGAAAGATTATTGAAGATGGCTGATACACCCAGAACAGGCACCACCGCTTGCGGGCCGATCAAAGGCACAAGCACCAAAGGCATAAGAAGTCCCGTGCCATAGCCAGCTACTCCGCCGATAATGGAGGTGATGAAGGCGGCGCTGCCAACCAAAATGAGCTCTTCTAGACTCATACTAAATCTCTCATGCCAAACGTCTCATGCTCGCAAACTGCTCGACTTAATTTTCAGAAGGTCCCGCGAGATGCAGGCCTCTTGGGTGGTAAACACCCACTCAAACTGCTCATAACGTGATCGTGAAGGATGTCAAAATTCTTCATTAGCTGGATTCAGAGCAAGTTTTTGCTGCTCTCTTCATGGCTTTCGTTTTCTAGAGCTTTGATTTTGTGAGAGATCGTTCAAATCAGAACCAAGCCCCCTCTATATCCACTATCAAAGACGTGAATTCGCAGGCGCAGCTCTGCTCTTCACTAATGCGCGTATTGGAGCTGCCAACAGAGGGTGGCTGCAAAGATCCGCCACAAGGCGATCATGAGGAGGGAACGCATGTCTGAGCATGATCAAACGCGCGCCGATACATCCGCATCCGGCCGCCGCAAATTTTTAAAAGCTGCCGCTGCATCTGGCGTTGCGATGGTGGCGGCCCCCGCCGTTGTGAAGGCGCAAGGCCCCACCACGATGCGCTTGCAGAGCACATGGCCATCAAAAGATATTTTCCATGAATTCGCGCAAGACTTGGCCAAGCGCATCAATGATATGTCGGGCGGCGACTTGCGTATCGAAGTTTTGCCAGCGGGCGCGGTTGTTCCAGCTTTCGG
>CAWUNF010000254.1:0-3282 GCA_963923195.1 uncultured Hyphomicrobiales bacterium
AAGAGACAGGTGCAAAGATTGCGTATGGCCTTGTGTAGCAGCCATAGCTTCAATCTGCGTACGCATGACATTGTTGAAGACATCTTGGGCTGTGAGTGACCAGCCAGAGGTCTGCGAATGGGTGCGCAGCGGCAGCGACTTCTCGGACTTCGGGTTAAAACCTTTGACAAGATTGGCCCAGATGAGACGCGCGGCCCGCAATTTGGCGACTTCCATAAAGAAGTTCATGCCAATCGCCCAGAAGAAGGAAAGGCGCGGCGCAAATTTATCGACATCAAGACCAGCGCCAATGCCAGCGCGGATATATTCGACACCATCAGCCAAAGTATATGCGAGTTCGAGATCTTGCGTCGCACCGGCTTCTTGCATGTGATAGCCGGAAATCGAAATCGAATTGAATTTTGGCATATGCTGCGATGTAAACCTAAAAATATCTGAGATGATGCGCATCGAAGGGCGGGGGGGATAAATATAGGTGTTGCGCACCATGAATTCTTTGAGAATGTCGTTTTGAATTGTGCCTGACAATTTATCTTGCGACACGCCTTGTTCTTCCGCCGCGACAATATAAAGCGCGAGCACGGGCAGAACCGCGCCATTCATCGTCATGGACACGGACATCTGATCCAGCGGAATGCCAGAAAAGAGCGTGCGCATGTCATAGATGGAATCAATCGCCACACCTGCCATGCCAACATCACCCGCCACGCGCGGATGATCGGAATCATAACCGCGATGGGTTGCGAGATCGAAAGCAACGGAGAGACCTTTTTGGCCTGCTGCCAAATTGCGACGATAGAAAGCATTGGAATCTTCAGCCGTCGAAAAACCCGCATATTGGCGGATTGTCCAAGGCTGGTTGACATACATGGTTGGATAGGGCCCGCGCAGAAAAGGTGCGGCACCCGGATAAGTGTTCAGAAAGTCGAGGCCTTTGAGATCAGCCTGCGTATAGACATTTTTCACGCCAATATTTTCAGGCGTCTGCCACAAAGTGCTGGTGGCTTTCGGCGCCTGCACTTTGGCATCCGACCATTTTACTTTTGCAAAGTTCGGAATATGGCTCATGGTCTTTTTCATGGCTTTGTTCCGTTCAATTCTTCGGCGCGGATAAAGCCAGCGCCTCTGTCAGAATTTCGATGAGATCGCAGCCGACATAGATAAATCCCGAAACGCCTGCATCTTTTAAAGGCGTTTCGAGATCGCCGGGGCGACCTGCGAGATAGGTTTTTGCAGCTTTCGGCGCGAGAGCCTTGGCAACAGCAACAGCTTGTTGCGCATAGATGGCATCGCTGGAAACCAAGCAGATGAGTTTCGCGCCCGATTTTTGGAAAGCATGGATCAGATCGCCGCTCTCGTGAATGACAGCTTCAATGCCGCCAGCTTCAAAGAAGTTTTTGGCAAACATGGCGCGCGCGGTGAAATCAGCCACGCTACCAAGTGTTGCGAGAAACACGCGCGGGCGTGGTGTCAGCGCATCCGCGCGGTCGCGCAATGCTTCAAATTCTTGCGCCAAACGCATGGGCGGAAAAAATCTGTCGCTGACCAGAGCGCGTGCAGGTTTCAGCACGTCAACGGGCTTTTCATGCACATTGGGGAATTCGCTCGCCCCCGTGAGCGGGTCTTTGCGGCGCGCGATATTTTTCAAGCGTGCGCTGCGTGCTGCGCTGACATCTTTTGCAAGCGACAGAAGGAAGAGCGGGAAGGGGCCTGTTTCAGAGCTTTGGAACAAGCCCCATGCGGCAGCGGCCAATTCATCGGTTAAAGTTTCAATGCCGCCTGCGCCCGCGCCTGCATCTTCCACGCGACCAAGGTGCGATTCTTCCAACAGCACAAGTTGCGTATTGCGGGCCAAGCGGCGCGCAAAGCCATTGGGCAGGCCGAGCGCTTGTGTGAAGGGCAGCACGCTGATGCGATCAGCGCCACCAACACCAGCGGCAAAAGTGGCTGTCGTCGTGCGCAAGAGATTCACATAAGGATCGCGGCGCGTCATCATGCGCCAAGCTGTCTCAGCATGAATATGAATGGGCTTGGGGCTGAGCCCGCAGGCCTCTTCAATCTTTGCAAAGAGGCGACGCAGAGCGCGAAATTTGGCAAGCGTCAAAAATTGATCCGCATCGGCTGCGAGACGGAAAGAGATCAGCCCGCGCGCTGCATCAAAGGGCAGGCCTGCTTTTTCCAAAGCGCGCAAAGAGAACAAGGCGGATGATAAGGCCAGCGCCAATTCTTGCGCTTCTGTGCCACCGGCTTGGTGCACGCGGCGTGCATCGGCCACAATCATGGGTGCGCGATAGCCCGCTTTCTTCAAGCGCAAAGCGGTTTGCGCAATGACATCTGCATTTTCATGCAAAGGGTCGAGGCCAAAATGCACATTGACATCATGGGGTGAAATTTTGCGCGCTTTGACAATATGCTCAAAGGCCGCCGCGAGCTTTGTGCCAGCCGCCCCGACATCCATTTCAATCGGCAGGCCTGTTTCCAAAACCACGGCATCCAGCACATGGTCGAGCGCATCAGCATCAGCGTGAAGGCCAAAGCCATAGGCGCCCGTGCTTCCCGCAAAGGTCAGCGCCAGACCATTCGCACCATTTTCAAGATCATCGAGCGCTTGGGCATTGGCACTGGCGGCATCGACATGATCAATGCGGGCTAATGTTTCCCAGCCGCCTTGTGTGGCTTTTGCCAAAGGCTGGGCTTTGGCTGCGCGCGGATATAGTGGCGCAATGGCAATGCCATCGTAAGTTTTGCCGATGAGTTTTTCGAATGGAGCGCCTTTGAGGACGCGCTCGACGAGTGTTTTCCAATGGGCCTCGTCAGCGGCCGGAAAAGTTCTGGCAAAGGTCGGCTCTTTTGGTGAAGCCATAGGTCTCAAAAATCCCGAAGAGTGGCGAGAAAGTCCCGCCTTCTTCGCATGTTGCGTTGCGGCGGGCCACTCTTCGGAAGTCGTAGGCCAAGCTGGCCCTAGATGAACTGGGATAGGCCCGGAATGGCGGCGGCAATCTCGCCCACGGCATCTTCGCCCGCTTGTTCGCGGGCAATGGTGAAAATCTCATGCCCAACGGCCTGCATATCGCCCATGCCAAGGCCAAGGCCCGAGAGCTGGCCGGCAAGGCCCATCAGCCCCCCGCCCAACATGCCCATCAGGCCACCTCCGCCACCCGCATGGGCTGCCGCCAGATCAGCAGCGCCAGGAATGGCCGCCAGCACTCGGGCGACATCCTCAGCCGGGCCTTCTTTCTGAAGGAAAGCCAGAATCTTACCCACCGCTTGTTCGGTCATGGC
>CAWUNF010000255.1:0-3281 GCA_963923195.1 uncultured Hyphomicrobiales bacterium
CCGAGATAGCCAGTGATGACTTTGAATTTCGAGCCGAGCAATTCATTCAGAACAACAGGGAATGTGTCGGTCTCAGATCCTGCACCCGTGCCCGCAACCGTGACTTGCTGCTTGGTTGTATCCGCAAAATTCTTCACCGGGCTTTCTTTGCGCAAAATGCACAAAGAGACATCTTTGCTGATGGCGCCAATCCAAGTGAATTGGCTCATGTCATAGCCGGGATTGCGATCACCAATCAGCGGTTCCAGAATGGGGCCACCTGCAAAAATCGCCATTGCTGTGCCATCACGCGGCGCTTGCTGGGCTAAGAAATTGGCGGCGCGAATACCACCTGCGCCGGGCATGACTTGCACGACAACATTGGGTTCGCCCGCGATATGACGGCCTATATGACGCCCGAGCAAACGCCCGAACAAGTCAACGCCGCCACCTGCCGTGCCCGCGGCATAAATATTGAGTGTGCCGGTAATGGCGCCCGCATCTTGCGCGACAGCAGGTGCAGCAGATGCAGCAAGAGACATGAAAGCGACAGCGCTCAGCGCGCGCAAAGGGCGATGTATCATGAAATCCTCCCGATCCGGTTTTTGCACATGTCCGGTTGCGCCCTTTTTAGCCTGCCCGTCAGGCGCCCGCAATCGGCAGGCATGAGATCCTATTTCTTCCGCTTTTCAGAAATAACCAGATAGATCGAGGAAAAGACGATCAAAGCCATGCCCGCCACGCTCCAAAGACCGGGCAATTCCCCAAAGAGGAAATAGCCAATCGCCGATGAATAAAGGATGCGCGTGTAATCCAGCGGGGCGAGCAAAGTCGTGTCGCCATAATGAACGCCGCGCGTGATCAGGCTTTGGCCTGCAATGCCTAAAAAGCCCATAAGAATGAGCAAAGGCATATCCGACCAGGCTGGCGTCACCCACACCATCCAAGCTGGCACAATGGCAAAGAGCACATTGTAAAAAGAATACCAGAACATGATGATGCGCGTCGTCTCGGTTGCAGACAGACGCTTCACAGTCACCATCACCAGCGCGGCACATAAGCCCCCAAAAGCGCCCACGACCGCATTGGGATCAAAACCTTCGGTGAAGGGGCGCGTATACATCCAAATGCCAGCAAAACCAACGAGCGCCACAATAATGCGCCGCATCGGCACAGTTTCAGGCAAAAACAAAAGTGCGAGCGGAATGGTCCAAAGCGGACGCGAAAATTGCAAAGCCATTGCATCGGCCAGCAACATATGTGTGATGGTCCAAAACATGGCGGAATTGCCAAGCCAGCTTAACAGACCACGTGACAAATGCGTCCAATGACGCCCCGAGCGCAATGGCTCAAAAGGATCGCGCCAAAACAAAGGCAGGATGAACAGAAAACCAATAATGGCGCGGAAAAAGACAAGCTCAAAAGGTGGCAGATGTTGCCCGAGATATTTCGACACAGCCGCCATGACGACGAGCATGATCGATCCCGCGGAGACCAAAAAAATGCCACGTCCATTGGGCGAGAGCGCATCAAACCAGCGCAAATAGGCAGGTGATTTTTGTGGGCCGCCCGTTTCACTCATCACATTGTTTTACGCAGGCAAGCCGTGAGAGGCAAGGCCGACCGAAGTTCAATCCGGTCGGCCCTGTTATTCATTTGCCGCCATCTGGATTGGCGATGCGACGCAGGCGCTCAACAATGGCTGGTGGCGTTGCATAGGCTTCATCCACGATCCGCTTTGTGTCTTGCGCAGAGCGCGGCACATTCACACCAAGATTGAGCTTGTCAGCTTCCGCCAAAAATTCAGGATCATTGAATGTTGCCATCATCGCTTTTTGCAAAAGCTCAACGCGATCTGCTGGCACGCCGGGCGGCGCAATATAGGGGCGACCCAAAGCCAAGGGCGCAATGGCCGCTTTGAGCAGAAGTTTGTCATCTTCCTTCGTCAGCAGATCCATGACATTGGGTGTCTTACCGGCGCCCGGCTCATTTTCAGGTCCATATTGAACAATATATTTGACCTTCCCGGTCTTGATCCAATCAGGACGCGTCGATGACAAAGAGCTCCAGAAAATACTCGGATAGCCATCAACCTCACCACGCTCCATTGCAATGAAGCTTTCATTCTGCCCCGGATAGCCGACAACGATTTTCAGTTTCAGCGTCAGCAATTCATTCAACAGACGTGCATAAAAACTCGGCGTTGAATTGGCGCCCGAAGATGACACTGTCATTTCTTTCTTGCGCGCATCATCGACTGTTGTGACAGGCACTGTGTGCCAAGCAATCAACAGACCCGTTTCAAAACTCGGCGATCCCAACCAATTAAATTTTTTGGGATCATATTCAGCTTCTTTCGTGCCCAGCAATGGTTCGAACGGCGTGTTGTTTTGCACGCCACCAATGGTGAGACCGTCTTTGGGTGCGAGATTGTAAACAAAATTGGTGGCGACAATGCCACCCGCACCCGGCATGTTGCGGACATTCACCACCGCAAGGCCCGGAATATGTTTGGGCAAATGCCGCGCGATCGTGCGCGCCAAAACATCATAGCCCCCGCCCGCACTCGACGAGACCACAAGATTGAGTGTCTTGCCTTTGTAAAACTCGGCCGCTGATTGCGCGTGAGCCGAAGTTGCGCCAATCAGAACACAGGTCAGACCAGCGAGAAATTTCCTTGTCTTATTGATGAGCATTTTTCTGACACCCTCTGTGAGACGGATATTGCACCCCATGCAAAATGGCCGCCACCCGTTCCAGAGTGAGGTTCCGACAGGAGACCGCACGTGTCGAGTGCTTTTGCCCAAATTTTGATCGCCTTGGCACAGGGAATGACCCAGCGGGCTACCCCTCTGCCATCCATAAAATTTACTTATAGCTTGACCTGCGACCCTGCGTCCGGCCTGACCGCGCGATTTGCCTGTGCTAGAAGCGCCCATCTGCCCGGTTGGTCTGGGCTTAGAGGGTCGATTTCATGTCCACGCCTATGGCGATTGCGGTCTATTTCACCATGTGGTGGATCGTGCTTTTTGCGATTCTCCCCTGGGGGGTGCGTTCGCAGCATGAGTCGGGCGATTGGCAGCGGGGAACCGACCCCGGCGCCCCGATTGCCCCCAAATTGGCGGTCAAAGCGCTGGCAACGACACTGGTTTCCGCTGTTCTTTTCGCTGCTTTCTGGGCCTATGTCGAATATGCGCCCTGAATGCCTTGACCCTTCGGCCTCAGCCGTTTAGGTCAATCGCACGTCGCCGTCCGGCACGGATGATCCCGTAGCTCAGCTGGTAGAGCACTCGACTTTTAAT
>CAWUNF010000256.1:0-3265 GCA_963923195.1 uncultured Hyphomicrobiales bacterium
CCCCGGCATAGAGAATGCCTATGGCATTCCAAAGACGGCTTGGACCCTGCACCAGCCCCAAAAGAGCAAGCGCTGTGAGGATTAAGGTCAGGAGAGCTGCGTCTCTCTGGCCCAGCGCCATAAGGCCACCAGCCAAAGCAATAGCGAGCCCGCCCCCATAAATTCGCAAAGTAGGATTGGGCCCGCCCGTGATGCGCTGCCATTCCCAATGGACCGCCACAGAGGCAATGGTCCAAAAGGCCACAAAGACAAAGCCGCCTTGAACGAGCGCGCCCAAGGCCAAAACAATCATCGCAATGGCCGAGACCACGCGCGGACCGAGATCGCTGAGGAGTGAGGATTTTTTCGAGCCCTTCTCGGCCATGATGGGCGGAAGGCTCATGAGCCTGTCATCGCTTTTTGAGATGGTGTGAGCCCACCAAAGCGCCGCTCGCGCGCGCCATATTGATGGAGCGCATCTTCCAAAGCGGCCCGATCAAAATCAGGCCAATGCAGGGCCAGAAAAACGAGTTCCGCATAGGCGACTTGCCACATGAGAAAATTCGACAAGCGCTGTTCACCCGACGTGCGGATGATGAGATCGGGATCTGGGATGTCGGCCGTATAGAGATGCGCGCTTAACATAGGCGCATCGATTTTATTGGGATCGATCTCGCCTTTCACAGCGCGCAAGGCAAGCTGGCGTGCGGCTTCTGCAATTTCTTGGCGCCCTCCATAATTAAAGGCAATGACCAAGGTGAGGCCGCTATTATTCGACGTGAGCTCTTCTGCTTCCTGCAACAAGATCTTTAAGTCCGCGGCAAGATTATCGCGCGAACCAATGATGCGCACACGGACATTTTGCTTATGCAGATCAGCCAAATCGATGCGGATGAAATGCTTGAGCAGCCCCATCAAATCATCGACTTCTTGCGGTGGCCGCGTCCAATTTTCAGAACTAAAGGCATAAAGAGTCAGATAGGAAATGCCGAGATCACCCGCCGCGCGCACAGCACGCCGCACAGCCTCCACACCGCGACGATGGCCTTCCAAACGCGGCAAAGAACGCGCCGCAGCCCAACGACCATTGCCGTCCATGATGATCCCAACATGGCGGGGCAAATCCAAAGAGGCTGGAATTTTGCGCGGATCAGTGACGGGTGTCATATTGGGCTCACTCCGGAGGCATCAGCAGTCACCAATCAGATCTGCATGATTTCCTTTTCTTTGGCCGCGAGAACTGTGTCGATCTCTTTAATATGTGCATCGGTTGCCTTTTGCACATCTTCGGCCTGACGCTTTTCATCGTCTTCGCTGATCGCCTTATCCTTCAAAAGCTTTTTCAGAATATCAATGCCGTCTCGGCGCACATGGCGCACGGCCACACGACCTTCTTCAGCATATTTATGGGCGACCTTCACCAATTCCTTACGGCGCTGTTCATTCAATTCGGGAATGCGAATGCGCAAAACTTGGCCCTCAACAGTTGGCGAGAGACCAAGATTTGAATCGCGAATGGCCTTATCAACGGCCGCCACTGTTCCCTTGTCCCAGACATTGACCGCAATCATGCGTGCCTCTGGAACCGTAACGCTCGCCACTTGTTGCAGCGGAACCATCGACCCATAGGCATTGACCATGATGGGATCGAGCAAAGTGGCTGACGCGCGGCCCGTACGCAAACCATTCAACTCATGCTTGAGCGAATTGATCGCACCTTGCATGCGCCGTTTGATATCGGCCAGATCGAATTGAGCACTCATGTTTCGTCCTTAATCATCACTGTCTCACATCTGCCGAGCCTTGTCTTGGGCAAGTCCCGCCGCAGATGACGAGTTTAGGGTGTCACAATGGTCGCGCGGCTTTCCCCGATCAAAGCACCACGAATGGCGCCCGCCTCCGCAATCGAAAAGACGATTATCGGAATCCGGTTGTCGCGGGCAAGCGCGAAGGCTGCCGTATCCATGACTGCGAGATTTCTCGAAATCGCCTCATCATGGGTCAAATGGTCATAACGGGTGGCCTTGGGGTCCTTTTTCGGGTCTGCCGTATAGACGCCATCCACTTGGGTCGCCTTCATCACGGCATCGGCTGAGAGCTCAGCCGCGCGCAAAGCCGCACCCGTATCGGTCGTGAAAAAGGGATTGCCTGTCCCACCCGCCAAAATCACCACACGGTTCTTAGCCAGATGGTTGAGCGCCGCTTGCCGGGAGAAAGGTTGGCAAACCGATGGCATGGGCACAGCCGACAAAGCCCGCGCCGACTGACCGGCCGCTTCAATCGCCTGTTCCAGAGCCAACGCATTCATGACGGTCGCCAACATGCCAATGGAATCGGCGCGCGCCCGTTCAATGCCCTTATCGGCACCTTGAATACCCCGGAAGAAATTACCGCCACCGACAACCACACCAATCTCAACGCCCAAGGCCTGAGCGGCGGCCAAATCTTGCGCTATGCGGGTGACGGTGGGTTCATGAAGCCCGTGGGTCAGCGGGCCCATCAGCGCCTCGCCGGATAATTTGACGATGACACGTTTCCATTTGGGTTTGGGGTTGGAAACGGACATGTCACCTCCATAGGGCCAAGGCCGGATGCCTCAGCCGATCATGAATCTCTAAAGGGAATTGTCTAGAGCGAGTCGGGGCGGACCGCCAGCAGGACAGCCTATGAAAAAGGCGGCCCAGAGGCCGCCTTTCAAACTATCCCAAAGAGAAAACCCTTAGGCCTTGCTCATCGAGGCGACTTCCGCCGCGAAATCGCTTTCCTGCTTCTCAATGCCTTCGCCCAAAGCATAGCGGAAGAAGCCCTTGAGAGCGACCGGCGCTCCAGCAGCTTTTGCAGCTTCCGCGACGATCTGCGAGACGGTCTTGGACGGATCGTGGATGAAAGCCTGATCGAGCAGGCAGACTTCCTTGTAATAAGTCTTGAGACCAGACTCGACGATCTTGTCGAGCACATTGGCAGGCTTGCCGGCGTTCTTTTCACGCAGCACATTGGCTTCGCGTTCGAGAACGGCCTTATCAAGCTGCGAGGCTTCGAGCGCGAGCGGCGAAGCGGCAGCGACATGCATCGCAATCTTGCGACCAAGATCAGCAAGCGCTTCGCCATTGCCGGTCGATTCCAGCGCAACGATCACGCCAATCTTGCCAAGGCCATCAGCGATTGCATTGTGAATGTAAGAACCAATCGCACCAGCGCTGACATCAATGACAGCGGCGCGGCGCAGCGTCATATTTTCGCCAATCGTTGCGATCGCATTATTGATCGCATCCGACACCGTACCGCC
>CAWUNF010000257.1:0-3258 GCA_963923195.1 uncultured Hyphomicrobiales bacterium
CCCATGAGGGCATCCACAGCATGATCGAAAAGGTCATGCCCAATGTCTGCGCCCAATCGGGCAAAGCAGTATAATGCAGATGGTGCGGGCCCGCCCAAATATACATGAAGATCAAAGCCCAGAAGTGGATGATCGACAGGCGGTAAGAATAGACCGGACGCTCTGCACGCTTCGGGATGAAATAATACATAATGGCCAAGAAGCCAGCGGTCAGGAAAAAGCCCACCGCATTATGGCCATACCACCATTGCACCATCGCATCCTGCACACCTGACCAGACGATATAGGATTTCGACGAGAAGATCGAAACCGGGATCGTCGTATTATTGCCCAAATGCAAAACGGCAATTGTCAGAATGAAAGCGAAATAGAACCAATTGGCCACATAAATATGGGGCTCTTTGCGTTTGATGACGGTGGCAAGGAAGACCAAGAAATAAGTCACCCAAACAATCGTCAGCCAGAGATCTGAATACCATTCGGGCTCTGCATATTCTTTGCCTTGCGTAATGCCGAGCAAATAGCCTGTGCCAGCAATGACAATGAAGAAATTATAGCCAAGCACCACGAACCAGGGCGCGAGATCACCCGCAAGGCGCGCCTGACATGTGCGCTGCACGACATAGAAAGATGTGGCGAGAAGCACATTGCCGCCGAAAGCAAAAATCACCGCTGATGTATGCAGCGGGCGCAAGCGACCAAAAGACGTCCAAGGCAGACCGAAGCTTAATTCAGGATAAGCAAGCTGGAGCGCAATGATGAGACCGACAAGAAAGCCTGCAATGCCCCAGAAGACAGAGGCGATGGTGGCAAAGCGCACCGGGCCCATATTATAATTGGGCTTGCCATCAAGGGTTTGCGCGGGAAGTTCAGCAGCACGCGCATGATAGCGGTTCACAACGAGAAAGACGGTCGCAACACTTGCGATCGCAAAGAGCCCTGCGTGAAACGCATATTCGGGCGTCCATGCATTGGCGGTGATAATGACCCACAGAACCGCAGATAGAGCTGCGATGACTGCAAGGCCCATTTCTCCGAGCGTCATGCTCTTGTGACCGGGCGCCAGCCCTGCCGATCCTGTATGTGCCATCGTAATTGCCTCGGATGAATGTTGCCCGACTCGTTCTGGTCGCGCTCTTGTCGTCACGGCGCGACACTCAATCTTCGAGGCGTGAGCAGCATTGATTCAAGTCAACCGAGGCCTACACAATGGGCTACCGACGAAAGTCGAAAGCCCTCGCAGAGATGCAAAAAACGCATGAAAAAGGCGCTGCTTCCCGATGAAAGCAAAGCCATCGCATGTCACACTGCGTCAACCTGTCTCAGCTCAGCTCCACCAGCAGCGACGCACCAAACGGCCCCAGCGATCATAGAAAGTGCGGCAGCGGCGCACGCGGGGTGGCGGGCGATAATAACGACGCGGGCGACGGCGATAGTAGCCGGGCGGCGGTCCATAGTAATATTGTGCGTCAGAGGCGCCCGGCGCGGGCAGATCAGATTCGCTGGCCATGAGCGGATTGGACCTGGCCGCATCCAAGGCTTGCAGCTCGTCCAAAAGCGGCGAAGCTTGCGCGGATGGCGCCAGAAGAGAGGCTGTAGCCCCAACGCCCGCAAGGCCGAGGAGCGATTTAAGGAGGAAACGACGGTCCATTTGGGCTCTCTCCCTGTCATGGCCCATTTCGGGCCACCGGCCGGATAACGGCGGGCTTCCCTCAGGGTTCCTTCATTTATGGCACCGAGAATAGCCGATTACGGCGAGGAAAAATATTGATATGGCTCATTTTATGACAAGCTTAAACGACACTTATTCCACCACTCCGGAAATGGCCGAGAGCCTCTCGGACACCCGCCTGCTCACGCATATGGCGACATTTGAAGGCGCTTTGGCACAAGCGCAGGCCGATGCCGGACTGATGGACCGCAAAATAGCGGATGTGATTACCGCTGTTGCGGCCAAGCTTTCCTTCGATGAGCCGGCTCTTTTTGCTGAAGCATTGAAAGGCGGCACGCTCGCCATTCCTTTCGTCAAACAATTGACCGCCGAAGTGCGCGCCCAAGAGGCCGCCGCCGCGGCATATGTCCATTTCGGCGCGACCAGCCAAGATGTCATCGACAGCGCGCTTGTGCTTCAGCTCGGCGAAGCGCTCGTTCTGATTGACCAAGATCTCACACGCCTTGCTGAAGCTGCGGCCAAACTCGCCCGCACGCATGCCAAAAGCGCCATGTTAGGGCGCACATTGATGCAGCCTGCCACACCCATCACGTTCGGTCTCAAAGCCGCACAATGGTTACTCGCGGCCTCTGAGGCCCGCCAACGTTTGCGCGCGCGCGCAACTGAGGCTCTCGTCGCGCAATTGGGCGGAGCTGCCGGCACGCTTGGCTCGCTCGGTGCTCATGGTGCGGCAACCGCGCGCCATCTTTTCACGCGGCTCGCCGCACTCAATGCCTATGCACCTGCGCGCGCGGCGCAGATGAGCGGCACGCCTTTGCCTTGGCACACGCGCCGCGGCGCGCTTCTCGCGCTCGCCAGTGAAATGGCGATTGCCACCGGCATGTGCGGCAAAATCGCCCGCGATGTCGCGCTGATGATGCAATTTGAAATTGGCGAAACTTTCGAGCCGGCAGAAGCTGGACGCGGCGGCTCATCGGCCATGCCGCATAAGCGCAATCCCGTGCGCTGCATGTTGACCGTCTCAGCCGCTTTGCGCACGCCGGGCCTGATGGCCACGCTTCTCTCCGGCATGATGCAAGAGCATGAACGCGCACTCGGCGGCTGGCAGAGCGAATGGGGCGCTTTGCCCGAACTCGTCAAACTTTGCGCGGGCGCGCTCGCCAATATGGCCGACACGCTCGAAGGCTTGAATGTGGATGCGAAAAAAATGCGCGCCAATTTCGATGCGCTGCATGGCTTGCCCATGACAGAAATGTTGTCTCTGGCGCTCGCCCCGCATCTTGGCCGTGCAGAGGCTTTCGCACTCGTTGAAAAAGCCGCGCGTGATGTCAGCGCATCGGGCAAGAGCCTTGCTGACGTGGTGAAAGCTGATCCCGCCGCCAAGGCGCTCAGCGCATCAGAGATCGACAGGATTCTCGATCCGCTCAACCAACTTGGCGCGACACAAGAATTCATCGACAGCGCATTGGCGGCTTGGAAAGCTTAGCACATTATCATCTTTTTTGGATTGCCGCGTCGCTTCGCTCCTCGCAATGACGAGATAGATTTGGCGCATGACTTGGCATCATGACTTGGCGTCATTGCAA
>CAWUNF010000258.1:0-3232 GCA_963923195.1 uncultured Hyphomicrobiales bacterium
GGGCGCTTGCCATCGAGGAGCCCCAGAATTTCATCACCCGTCAGCGTCTCGAATTCGAGCAAGCCTTGCGCGAGCGCTTCAAGACCATCGCGCTTTTCAGTGATGATGCGGCGGGCTTCCGTATGGCCCATTTCAACGAGGCGACGCACTTCGCTATCAATCGTCTGCGCGGTTGATTCCGAAATATTCTGCTGCTTGCCCATCGAATAGCCCAAGAACACTTCTTCTTGGTTTTCGCCATACATCACAGTGCCAAGCTCATCCGAGAAGCCCCAGCGTGTGACCATTGCGCGCGCGAGTTTCGTCGCTTGCTCAATGTCCGACTGAGCGCCCGAAGTGATCTTTTCTTTGCCGAAGACGATTTCTTCCGCCACACGACCACCCATGAGCACGGCGAGCCGTGATGTCATTTGCTCATAGCTCATCGACAATTTGTCGCGTTCGGGCAATTGCATGACCATGCCAAGCGCACGACCACGCGGAATGATCGTGGCCTTATGCACGGGGTCTGTCGCAGGAACATTGAGCGCGACCAGTGCATGGCCACCTTCATGATAGGCGGTCAGCATTTTCTCTTGCTCGGTCATGACGAGTGTGCGGCGTTCCGCACCCATCATGATCTTGTCCTTCGCATCTTCAAATTCTTGCATGGTGACAATGCGCTTGCCGCGGCGTGCGGCCATCAGTGCAGCTTCATTGACGAGATTCATCAAATCAGCGCCCGAGAAACCGGGTGTCCCACGTGCGACCACTTTGAGATCGACATCGGGAGCCAGCGGCACTTTGCGCACATGCACTTTCAAAATGCGTTCGCGGCCCGTGACGTCCGGGTTTGGCACAACGATCTGACGATCAAAGCGGCCCGGACGCAGAAGGGCTGGATCAAGCACGTCAGGGCGGTTTGTTGCGGCAATGAGGATAATGCCTTCATTGGCTTCAAACCCATCCATTTCGACGAGCAATTGGTTGAGCGTTTGTTCGCGCTCATCATTGCCCCCGCCAAGGCCCGCACCACGGTGACGGCCCACCGCATCGATTTCGTCGATGAAGATAATGCAAGGCGCATTCTTCTTCGCTTGTTCGAACATGTCGCGCACGCGGCTTGCACCAACGCCAACAAACATTTCGACAAAGTCAGATCCCGAGATGGTGAAGAAAGGCACATTGGCTTCGCCCGCAATGGCGCGTGCGAGCAATGTCTTACCCGTGCCGGGAGGGCCAACGAGCAAAACGCCGCGCGGAATGCGGCCGCCCAAGCGCTGGAACTTCTGCGGGTCTTTCAGGAACTCGACAATTTCCTGCAAATCTTCTTTGGCTTCATCGACGCCCGCGACATCTTCAAAAGTCACGCGTCCATGCGCTTCAGTCAACATGCGCGCTTTGGATTTGCCAAAGCCCATCGCTTTGCCAGCGCCCCCTTGCATTTGTCGCGAGAGGAAAATCCAGACCCCTAAGAAAGCAATCAGCGGCAGACCATTGACGAGAAGCGTCACCAGCCAATTATTGCCATCAGAGGGCGGCTTGGCCGTGATCGACACATTCTTTTGGTAGAGTTTTGAGACCAGCGTCGGGTCGCTCGGCGCATAGGTCGAGAAAGCGCGATTATCGTTGAAGTGTCCAAAAATCTCATTGCCTGAGATCGTCACTTCACGCACGCGGCCCTGATCCACTTCGCTCAGAAGTTGGCTGAACGGGATTTCCTGCGTCTGCTGACGTTGTCCCGGATTTTGGAACAGCATCACAAGTGCAACAACAAGGAGGAAGATGATCACCCAAAGGGCGAAATTCCTGAAATTCGGATTCATTTCAGTCCTGTATGCGGCGAAGACCGCCGTCCCGGTACCACCCCGAAGGGATCTTTTCGATCTGATCAATGTAGGCTTGCAAGGCACCCTTGCCAAGGGAAGGCCAAAGCTGAATCTGGCGAGCTGTCGCCTAGAGCCCCGATTTACGAGGGGTTTCGCGCGAGATCACAAGAATGCTATCGCTTTTCAGGTCGATCAGCGTGCCGCCCAAAGTCGAACGCGAGGGCGCGCCCGAGGCAAGGGCCGCGCTGATATCTTGGGCCAAAATCTCCACCTGTTCGAGCCGCGGCATCTGTCCAATGGCGCCAATCTCCCCCATCAAAAGCCGCAAAACCAGTTCCGCAGGGGCATTTTTGAGCCGTTTGGCATTGATCTCACAGCGCTCATCGCTCCGGCGCATAATGGCCTCGGCCTTGAGATGTTCCGTGCTTTCAACAAGCGCGGCTTCCGCGCGTGCGGCGCGTCCCGCAAGGCGCGAAAAAACATCAGGCCCCAGACCAGCGTCTTCCAGCACGCCCGCCAGACGGCGCATCTGCGTGCGGGCAAAACGGGGATCCTCATTTGACGGATCGCGTATGTAATTTAGGCCCTGCGCTTCGCAAACCGCGATCAGGTCTGATTTGCGCAGATGCAGAAAGGGCCGCGCGTGCAAAATGCCCTCGCGCATCATGCTGTCACGCATGCCAGCCAATCCGCCGATGGAAGAGCCGCGCATCATGCGAAAGAGGATTGTCTCCATCTGATCATCGGCATGATGGGCGGTGATGAGTACATCAGCGCCCATCTCTTTGGCATGTGCGATGAGTGCACTATAGCGCGCCTCACGTGCTGCTTCTTGAATGCGTGTTGCGGGCTTATCGCCTTGCCATGTCAAAATGGCGTGCGGAATATTGAATGGCGCACATAAATTTGCGCATTGATTGGCTTCATCGCGTGAGCCCGCGCGCAGACCGTGATCAAAAGTCGCTGCAAAAATGCGCGGGTGATGTGGCCATTGGCTTAAAAGTGCCAGTGCCGCAACGGAATCTGGCCCGCCCGAAAGGCCAAGCAAAATGCCACGCGCATTTTCAAGCGGTTTGAAGAGTTGGGCTGTGTTAATATCCGTCACGAGCATTTCGCGCGGGCAAATTCGCGCTGCGCAGATGTTTTGATCGCATTGGCTTGCGGATATTTGCGCGGCACTTCGGCATAGAAAGCGCAAGCCTGTTCTTTTGCGCCGAGTTTTTCGAGCGATTGGCCAAGCCGCAACATGGCATCGGGGGCGTGCGCGGTTTTGGGATAATCGGTTGAGATTTTCAAATATTGCTCAGCCGCATCGCGGTGGCGATCGCGCTTGAAAAAACTCTCACCGAGATAATAGACCGCCTCACCGGCCAGCGCGTCTTTCGGATAGCGCTGCAAGAAAGTCGCAAAGCTTGTTTCCGCCG
>CAWUNF010000259.1:0-3228 GCA_963923195.1 uncultured Hyphomicrobiales bacterium
GGTCTGCTGATCGCTATGTCGCCAATTGGCAGCGTTTTGCCCGCGACATGAAAAAACTTGGCTGAGGAGCGCGCGCGGCCTTGAGCGACCAGCCCCGCGAGCGCTTATTCAATCTGCCGGGCGTGATCCTCTGGCTCATTGTGGCAATGGGTGCGATCCATCTTTTTCGCCTGCATTTTCTCAGCAATGAAGATGATATCGCGCTGCTTGCGGCTTTCTCTTTCGTGCCTGCCCGCCTAACAGCTTTGTTTGATGCAGCCGGTGTCGCCGCGCATTTGCGCACCATTGCTTCGCGCGGGGACGATGAGATTGACATCGCTTCGTTCTTTTTTGGGTATGGATCGTTCGAGCCTTGGACGCTGCTGACTTATGCCTTTCTGCATGGGGATTGGGCGCATTTCGGATTAAACGCCATTTGGTTTGCAGCTTTTGGTTCGCCGGTCGCGCGTCGCTTTGGAGCAGCGCGTTTTCTGGCGCTTTTTATGGTGACGGCTTTGGCTGGCACACTCACCCATTATCTCTTTCATGCCTATGATTCCACGCCCATGATTGGCGCTTCTGCGGCTGTTTCGGGTGCGATGGCGGCAGCTTTGCGCTTTGTCTTTCAGCCCGGCGCGCCCTTAGGTCTGGCTTTGGCTCTGCGACCTGACAATCCTTTGGCTTACAGATTGCGTGCGCTGCCTTTGCGGCATGTGATGCGCGATAGCCGCGTTCTGACATTTATTGTCTTTTGGTTTTTCTCGAATCTTGTTTTTGGCGTGGGGGCGCAACCGCTTGGCTTAAGCGATGCGAGCATTGCTTGGCAGGCCCATGTCGGTGGATTTTTGGCGGGCCTTCTCTTGTTCTCCGTCTTTGATCCCAAAGGCTCGGATTCTTATTTCGAATTTCGGTAAGTTTGGCCGAAAGACGAAGATCGATCATCTTGCCGCAATTCTTTTTTGCGCTCATCCTGTGTGAACTGCATCAGCAGGCGGGAGGTGATTGCCATGACAGTCTCGCGCATTCTCGCAGTGAAGGGCCGTCAGGTTGCGACGGTCGCACCCGAGCAGACTTTGCATGAAGTCTCTGTTCTTCTTTCAACACAAGGCATTGGCGCGCTGGTTGTGACGGACCATGACGGGCGCGTGGTGGGCATTATTTCAGAGCGTGATGTTGTGCGGGCGGTGGCCAAACGCGGTCCGCAGGCTTTGGGCGATATGGTCGCCAGTCATATGACAGAGCGTGTTGTTACGGCCAGCGAAGGCACGACCATCAATGCGCTCATGCATAAAATGACGAGCGGGCGTTTCCGCCATGTGCCGATTGTGGAAGGCGGGCGCTTATGCGGCCTTATTTCCATTGGCGATGTGGTGAATCATCGTTTGATGGAATTTGAGGCCGAGCAGCGCGCGCTGAAAGATTATATTGCGGGCTGAGGTTTTTATTCCACGAAAGTGAGACGCGCGCTGCCATCTGCAGCGCGCTCGACTTTGCGATAAAAGCAAGAGCGGCGGCCCGTGTGGCAGGCTTTCCCATCACCGCCCGCTTCCACAATGAGCTGAATGGCGTCTTGATCGCAATCGGTGCGCATTTCAACAACGCTCTGCACCTGGCCCGACGTATCACCCTTGCGCCAAAGCTCACCACGCGAGCGCGACCAATAATGCGCGACGCCCGTTTCGAGCGTCAGGCGCAAAGCCTCATCATTCATATAAGCGACCATGAGAATGTCGCCGCTTTCCTTCTCCGTCGTGACGCAGACGATCAACCCATCGCGATCAAATTTCGGCGCGAGGCGATTGCCTTCTTCAAGCTCATGTTTCGTGCCGCGCGGGGCAAAGGGGGAGGCTTTCATCATCAGGCCCTGTCTTAAGGTGGGGCCATTCTTAGCCGAAAGAGCGCCGCAATGCGAGGCTGTGCTCTTAGCTTAAGAAAAAGGCGGGCCGAAGCCCGCCTGATTTTATTTAAAGCCGCGCAGCAGCGTGTAGAACCGCGCCTGTTCGGCCGGGTCATCTCGGAAGACGCCCGTAAATTGCGTGGTCACAGTGGATGCGCCTTGCTTTTGAATGCCGCGCATCGACATGCACATATGCTCAGCCTCAATCATGACGGCAATGCCGCGGGGCTTCAGCACGCTGTCGATCACATCCGTAATCTGCGCGGTCATGGTTTCTTGTGTCTGCAAGCGGCGGGCGAAAGTATCGACCACACGTGCGAGCTTTGACAGGCCGACCACGCCTTCCGACGGATAATAGGCAATATGCGCCTTGCCGACGAAGGGGACCATGTGATGTTCGCAATGCGAGGAAAAGCCAATGTCGCGGACGAGCACCATGTCGTCATAGCCTTCGACTTCCTCGAAGACGCGCTCCAAATGTTCTTTCGCATTTTCGCGATAGCCGCCGAATAATTCTTCATAGGCCTTGGCCACGCGCTTGGGCGTGTCGAGCAGGCCTTCGCGGGAAGGGTCTTCACCCGCCCAGCGCAGCAAAACGCGCACGGCAGCCTCTGCCTCTTCGCGGCTCGGGCGGATTACCGGCTCTGTAGCTGGCTTAGGGTTTCGGGTCGGCAAGGTCTTAACCACGGCATCCATGTGGCGCCTCCACTCATGGGGACAAAGAGGGACAGGGAGAATTCTCAACTTTCTACGGGGCCGGTTTTCGCTTGGACCAGTAGGGCTTGGCTTTTTCTTTCTCCTGAGGCGAGGGTCCGAGACCTTCTCGTCAGCCCCACCTCATCCCTATATAAGAAGCCAGAGTGCTTCTGTCAGGTCACCCATGCTGAATGACATTTACAACCGCCGGATTCTTGAATTGGCAGGCGAAATTCCCCGTTTGGGGCGGCTCGCGGCCCCCGATGCCTCGGCGACCGCCCATTCCAAACTTTGCGGCTCGACCGTCACCATCGACCTCAAACTGGCCGATGGCAAAGTCGCTGACTTCGCCCATGACGTCAAAGCCTGTGCCTTGGGGCAGGCCTCTTCCTCCATTATGGCCCGCCATGTGGTGGGCTCGACGCCTGAGGAATTGCGGGCCCTGCGCGAAAATATGCGCCGGATGTTGAAGGAAAATGGCGCTCCGCCGGCCGGCAAATGGGCCGATTGTGCCGTGCTGGAGCCCGTCCGGGATTATAAGGCGCGCCATGCCTCGACCTTGCTGACCTTTGATGCGGTGGTCTCGGCGCTCGACCAGATTGAAGCGGGACGGGCGGGGTGATCTCGCTGGCACTTTGGCCGCGCCGCCTCGCCCA
>CAWUNF010000260.1:0-3220 GCA_963923195.1 uncultured Hyphomicrobiales bacterium
GGTCAGGGCCGTCTCGTCTCGCTTTTTGCCGGGAGTGCAGCGCCGTGGAGCGAAGTGCTCCAGACGCCATGATGCGTGATGCAATCATGTGAAATCAACAGGCCGCCCGAATGATTTTCGCATTCTGGCGGCCTGATTTTTTGTCCAGATCTTCTTTTTATGCAGCCGCCATTTGTGTGCGCTGGCGACGCAAGAAGAGATAGATTTGCGAGCCGACCAGCAGCAGGCAAAGCATAAGAAAAAATGCTGAAAGCGGTCGTTCGACAAAGACCAGCAAATCGCCGCGCGATAAGAGCAAAGCGCGACGGAAGCTTTCTTCAAAGTGGCGACCAAGCACAAAGCCTAAGAGAATGGGCGCGGGTTCAAATTTGAGCTTCAGCAAAGCATAGCCTGCAAGGCCGAAGAAAAGCGTTGTGCCCACATCAAACATGGAATGGCGCGCCGCAAAGACGCCCACGCAAATGAACAGAATGGCGCTGGGATAGAGGAATTTATAGGGCACAGACAAGAGCTTCACCCAAATGCCAATCATCGGCACGTTGAGGAAGAGCAGAATGATATTGCCCACCCAAAAACTCGCAATCAGGCCCCAGAAGAGATCAGGATGTTGCGAGATCAATTGAGGTCCCGGTGCAATGCCTTGAATCATGAGCGCGCCGAGCAGCAAGGCCATGACAGCATCGCCCGGAATTCCCAGACTCATGGTGGGAATGAAATCGCCTTGCACGGATGAATGGGTGGAGGCTTCTGGTGCGGCCACGCCTTCAATCGCGCCATGTCCAAATTTCTCTGGATTTTTTGAGATTTTCTTTTCTGTCGCATAAGCCACGAAAGAGGCAATGGTGGGGCCTGTACCTGGAATGCAGGAGCATAGACTGCCCACAATGGTTCCGCGCAAAATTGGGAAAGCAGCCTTTTTCATTTCCGCTTTGCTGGGCCGCATGTCGGACATGCTGACTTTCGCATAGGCCAGATTGAGAGGCGCTGTATTATTGACTGAGCGGATGAATTCCGCGATGCCAAAAAAGCCCAGTGACAGTGAGACAAGTTCCACGCCATCTGACAAATCTGTCATGTCAAAAGTCATGCGCTCAGCGCCGCTTTCCAGATCCGTGCCCACTGTGCTGAGCAGAAGGCCAAGCACCGTCATGGCAATGCCTTTGAGGGGCGAGCCTTTAGCAAGTGTGGAGCCTGCAAGCAGGCCCAGCAGCATCAACATGCAAATTTCTGACGGGCCAAATTGCAGCGCGGCTTTTGCCACCATCGGGGCAAAGAAGATCATTTGCAAAATGCCAAAGGCCGCACCAAAGGCTGAGCCCATCATTGTAATGCCAAGCGCCACACCACCACGCCCTTGTTTGGTGAGCGGAAAGCCATCAAGGCAGGTCACGGCATGGGGCGGGTGACAGGGCAGATTGAGCAAAATGGAGCAAATGGCGCCGCCATATTGCGCGCCATAATAAATTCCCGACAGCATGAGAACGGCCGAGACAGGTTTCATGCCGAATGTAATCGGCAAGAGAATGGAAATGGCGGAAAGCACGCCCATGCCGGGCAAGACGCCAACAATATTGCCGACGAGCACGCCAACAAAGCACCAGAGCAAATTGGTGGGCTCAAGCGCGACTTGAAATCCGTGAAGGAGATCGAAAAAGCCGGTTTCCATCAGGCAAACCTCACAATTGGGATTTCAACGTGCAAAATGTAAATGAAAAGGACGAGCGCAAAGACCGTCATGCCGGTTGCTAGCGCCACCGAGCCTTTCAATGTGGCTGATCGATCACCGACAGCCGCAATAAAGACGGAGAAGAAAGATGCAGCAAGAAAGCCCACATGTTCGGCTAGAAAGATAAAGGCAATGGGCGATGCGATAATGCAGGTCCAGCCACGCAGATCGAAACGATCTGTTGTGTGATGTTGCAAGCCAGCAATGGGCGATGTGCTCGCGCCCGCTGATCCAACAGCGGCAATGGCAATGCCAAGCAGAATGAGCAAAACACCCAGTAAGGTTGGGAAGAAACCAGGGCCCATGCTGGTCAATGTGCCCATGCGATAATGCGAGCAGACATAAACAGCGCCCGCTCCAATGAGCACCATCAATGCGCCAGCAAGATAGTCGGTGGTTTTACTCACGCTCCCCATAGTCGCTCCTTTTTATTTTGTCGGAGAGGATGAGCGATAATCCGTGGCTGCGCCAGAGCTGACAAAGGTCTTTCGTCATTTGTTTTTTGTTCAATTATGACATCTTCACATGGACTTAGTTTAGCAATGAAATTCTTATAAGCCCTCTGGCTTAGGCGCTCGCAGGATGGGTGGAAAAATTCTGATGCCGATCTTTAAGCGCAAGTGGCAAAGGATCTGAACAAAGCGCCGCGCGGCTTTTTGTTTTTTCATGTCTGGCGCAGCGCGTGAAAATCATTTGCAATCTGCTGCGCACATCAGATGCTTAACGCATATATAGGCAAATTTTTGCACATGGTTTGGTGTGGCGTGCTTTGGGTGATGCGCGCGTATGATTGAAGTTTCTCGCTCAAATTGCTACGCTTTAGCTTATTTTGTGTTTTTCTTTGATCAGCGGCCGAGGCCGCCATGTTGTTGGTTGATGCCAATCGGGATGTGTTTCAGCCGATGGCTGCTGGGCGGCGCTATGCGGAAATTGGTGTTTATCGCGGGGTCTATTCGCGCGGTGTGAAGCTCTTTGCGCCCTCGCGCATGTATCTGATTGATCCGTGGTGGGCGGCAAATATGTCGGATCTCATCCCTTCAGATTATGTGAGCGATCCCATTACATCTTTGCAGGAGACTTTCGCGACTTATTACCCGGGCGGATTAGATGCTGCGTTGGAAAATGCCTATCGCGATATATGCGTGGAATTTTCAAGCGATCCAACTTGCGAGATTATTCGTGCAACTTCCGCGCAGGCCTGTGAGCGTTTTGAGCCAGGCTCCTTAGATGTCGTCTATATTGATGGCAATCATCGCTATGATTTTGTCTTGGCTGATTTGGAGCGGTGGAGTTCGAAAGTCGCGCCAGATGGGCACATCATTTTGAATGATTGTTATGTCTCGCCCTTGGCCAAGCGGCAGCATATTTCTGTTTTGGAAGCTGTCTCCTCTTTCATCAAATTGACGGATTGGCGCCCGGTCGCTTTGGTCAATCGCCCCTTTACGGATGTGGTCATCACGCGCGATGCGCATTTGCGCCCCTCTTTGCTGATGA